>NZ_JAVKEW010000101.1:0-27354 GCF_040226375.1 Coleofasciculus sp. G2-EDA-02
GGAACCAGCAAACCCTGTAATAAGTCCCTTCGCCCACCCAGTCCAAGATGTCTTGGCATTACCCAACGCCTAACCAATTAGGCTTAGAGGCTAGTCCGAACTAGGGAAGTATTCCCAAGTCTGTGCCAGAACTAGGCTCAAACCGAGCTATTCACCGCTTACGTTGTCCAAACTGGCTTGGTCAATCCTTGTCCCTTTTAGGGCAAGGTTGGTGAAGGTAAACATTCCTTTGGCTTCACTTGAGGTATAACCCCTACTTCAAAAATACCACGAACAAAAGCAGAAATGCTCCCCTAAGAGTAGTATTTGATACAGAAATTTGTGAAGTTTTGGCAATTTATAAGGCAGATGGCAGAAGGTAAGGAGCAAGGTGGCTAGGTAGAAGGAAATGATAATTGTTGAGACGGACATGGTATCAGAAGGCGATCGCAACTCAGAAGCAATCCCCCGCATCCCTGCTGTCAAGCTAACTGCTCAATTTGTGCCACCCACTCTTCCCACCGTTTTGGGAGTTCGTCAAGACGGGCTAACCCAAGCATAAAGCCTTGGTAACGACGGAGTGCGATCGCGTGAGATTCGGGATAATCGGCGCAGCAATCAGAAATCACAGTAACCAAGAATCCAAACTGAGAGGCGGAAGCGGCGGTTAACAAGACACAAACTGATGTCACCAATCCCGCTGTCAGGACAAATCTTTTCCCCGTAGAGCGCAGATAATCCAGCAACGGAGGATGATGGAACCCATCTTGGGTTTGCTTTTCCATAACCATTTCTCCAGATTGCGCCGCCGCCACACTTAACACCTCGGCTCCCGGCGTTCCCCGCACACAAATCGCACGTCCCCGCAAACGATACCGTGGTAACCAATCTGAACCATCGGGGTTAAAAACTTCCCGCAGATGCACCACCTCTAGTCCCTCTTGACGACAGAAGCACAGCAGACGAGCAATATTTGACTGGAAATCTGGAAACGCTTGCTCTAATTCCGGATTCCAGAAATCCTGTTGCACATCAATTAAAAGTAAGGCAAATTGCTGCCAGTTTCGATTAACCATTTGTCTGTCATCTTTTTTTCGCTTTATCTATCATGGCGCCTGTGTAGGGGCGGGTTTTACTATTATCGTTTACTTACCTCACAAGGGATGCGACTAAACCCGCCCCGGATATGTAGCTAAAATTTCTTGCCACTCCAGATCCGATAACGGTTGTACAACAAACTCCACACCAAAACAATCTGCTGCGGCTTGCGTCAGCGCTTCTATCACCGTTTGCCTTAAATCATCCCCTCGCTGAGTCAGAGGTAAATTTACAGCAGAAGGTTCACCAAACACCTGAGTAAATAACTGAGCATCTGGCTCTAAGCGCATCGAACCATGTTGCAATATAGCATTGCTGCGTCGTAACTGAGCGCTGCCAATCAGTTTATACCCCTCAGTTGTGACCAAATCTGCACCAGTAGCCGTGGCAAAACAATTGGGATTGTGGCGATAATCTCGTCCCGCCTTACCATAGTGCAAATCGACACCGAGCGATCGCCATCCCTGAATCAAAAATTCACAAATCTGCTGATATGCCTCAAGGCGCTTATTGCTGAGTCCTGTAGTCACCACCATATACGTTAAATCACCTTGGTGTAGCACAGCGCGTCCTCCCGTCGGGCGTCGAACTAAGGGAATCGGTTTTCCCTTCCAGGTCAGATTTTGCCAAGCCGGAGACCAACGACATTGATGATATCCTAGGGAAATTGTGGCGGATTCCCAAGTGTAAAACCGCAGCACTGGAGAATTCCGAGTACAAAGCGGCAAACTCTCCCCAGCATCTTTGCCCCCCTGGTTCCCGACAAGGGCGGGTTTAGCCAAGTTATCAGTTTTCTCGCCCAAGTTATCTGTAAAACCCGCCCCTACAACCTTGCACTCCTGCTGCTTTGCCAAAAGCCATTGGTCAATTGCCATCTGAAGCTGTCCGGGGAGGCACAGAGGGGGAATTAAACGCCAAGGTGATTGGCTCGTCAGGATTGGGTTCATCGCTTCATCGAATCTTTGCAATCGTTGTCATACACTAGACAAAAGTTTACATTTGTATTTTGCCACTTCCCTCTCGTTTTATCTTGTTTTCCCCAAAACGTCATACGATTTAATACGAAGTAATTCTAGGATAAATCTATTAATTATGGACATAATTACATTAAAGAATATCTAACTACCAAAGTAAATAAATAGGCGTAATACATAAAAATAATGTATGACGATTTTCCTCTATTGCAAAAGGAAAAAAGTTTTTATAAAACTATTAGATCTTTGCCCACAACAACCTATTCAAAGTGCTATTAATTAAATAGCCATGAATCAGGATAAGTAGAAATAGTGAATAGGGTGTAGCAGAGCAGTATTAGATCCATTAACTCGTCATAAATATGGTGTCGTCATGACCGTTAAAGTCCTCAACCCGAATGTTTCTTTTAGCTTGTTTACTGCGTCTAAACAAGTTCAATTTATTCAAACATTAAAACGGATTCGCTTTAGCGGTCATCTGATATTGACGAGTCCAGACAATCAAAAATGGTTGTTTTTTCTATGCCAAGGTCATCTGATGTATGCCACCGGTGGAACTCATCCAGTGAGAAGGTGGCTGAGAAATGTCGCCGCCCATAGCCCTCATTTAAAGGCAGATCGCTTAGCCATACAGCGTGATTTAACCGGATTTAATCAAGCCGACTGTAAAACCTGTTGGCAATATTACCTGTTGATTTTATGGGCAAAGCAACAGAAAATCACAGATGAACAGGCGACTCACCTAATTCAATCGGTAATTACAGAAGTCTTGTTTGATATTGCCCACGCTCAGCAAACCACCTACCAAATCAAACAAGATAATACCATTACAACCCAACTTCCGGTCATTGATGTAGAAGCTGCGATCGCACAGGCTAATCAGCAATGGCAAGCTTGGCATCACGATTTGGTGGCGGACTATTCTCCTAACTTTGCACCAATTATTAAACAACCACAAGCCTTGCAAGCCCGTACTTCAGATGCAGTTTACCAACTCCTGAGCAAACTTTTAGACGGGAAACATACATTGCGGGATGTGGCGGTGCAGATGAAGCGGGATGTCTTGCAAGTGACTCGTTCTCTGTTGCCTTATATTCGCTGGGGATTGGTGGAGTTGATTTCTATCCCTGATTTACCGAATCCGGTGAAGCAAGGGAGTTCAGAACCTCCAGCCACCACCACACAATCTATCCAGCCACTAATTGCTTGTGTAGATGACAGTCCCTTGGTTTGCCACACCATGGAAAAACTACTCACCGCCAGTGGTTATCGAGCTCTAGTCATCGACGATGGCTTGCGTGCGATCGCGCTTTTAATTGCTCGTAAACCTGATGTAATCTTTCTCGATTTGGTAATGCCAAATACCAATGGTTATGAGATTTGCGCCAAATTACGCAAATTGCAAGCATTCCAAAATACACCGATTGTGATTTTGACCGGAAAAGATGGCATTGTCGATCGAGTTCGAGCCAAATTAGTCGGCGCATCAGATTTCTTGAATAAACCCATTGATGCCGGGACTGTACTCAATGTTATTAGCAAGCATCTTAAGCAGACTGTTGTTAGTCCTTAGTCATTTGTCCTTAGTGAAAACCACTGACTAACAATGAGTATTCAATCACAATCATCCATTATTGTTTTACACGAGGTAACTGTCATGGGAACTGCCCTAGTTGTTGAAGATTCTGCCACCGACATGCAAATCATCATTAAATGCCTACAGCAAGGAGGCATCAACGTATTGACGGCTGACAGTGGTGAAGCTGCCCTGGAAAAATTAAACAACCATAAACCCGATGTCATTGTCCTAGACGTTGTACTTCCTGGTATGAGTGGATTTGAAATCTGTCGTGATTTAAAAGCTGCTGCTGATACCAGCAAAATTCCGATCGTGATTTGCTCGACCAAAAGCGGCGAGATGGATAAATTTTGGGGCATGAAACAAGGGGCTGATGCTTATATTTCTAAACCCGTTGATCAAGAGGAATTGCTGCGTACCGTCAAACAACTGACGATGAGATAGGCTTAATGATTATTGAGTCTAGATTGGTCATTACTGGATTGAGTTTAAGTGAATCCTGAGATGTACCGAAAGAAAATCCAAAATCTAATGATTAATCTAGACTAACCACCTTCCATTCTTTTTTTCATGAGGTCAATACTATGGGGACTGCTTTAGTTGTTGAAGATTGCTTGACAGATTTACAAGTCATTACTCGCTGCTTACAGGCAGAAGGAATCAAGGTTGTAACGGCTGATAGTGGTGAAGAAGCACTGAGCAAACTTAGCACTCAAAAACCTGATGTAATTGTTCTGGATGTTGTTTTACCAGGTCGGAGTGGATTTGAGGTTTGCCGAGATATTAAAGATGCCGCTCATACCAAAAGCATTCCGGTGATTATTTGCTCAACTAAAAGTGGCGAAATGGATAAATTTTGGGGGATGAAACAAGGGGCTGATGCCTACATTGGTAAACCAATTGATCAGGCAGAACTTTTACGCACAGTGAAACAGTTGATTAGAAGCTGATCAACTATAGAACGTGGGCGCACTCATTTTGGCAAAAGTAGTGCGTTTGCGAAGCCTACGCAAAGCGTAACTATCTTTCTCGCCGGCAGAAGCACATGAGCAAGCTCCTCACACTACCTAAGTTGTAGAGAATGTCAATGTCCAACATCTTACTCAGCTCAAATAGTTCCTTACCCACTATCCCAAAGCAAGAACAATTATCGGGTTCTTCTACCCAGGAAAATGAACAGTTTTTGCGGTTTCATTTGTTACCGGATACCACCGCCTTATTACCCATTCACCAACTGACTGAAGTATTGACGATTCCCAGAGGTCAAATTGTCCCGATTTTTCAAATGCCAGCTTGGGTAATGGGGGCTTACAATTGGCGGGGTGAAGTCTTATGGATGGTTGATTTAGGTCATTTAGTTGGACTTACGCCGTGGTATCAACAAGCTGCTAGTGGTTCAGCTTATACAGCTATTGTGTTGCAAGCCACAACCAAACCATCAAACTCCACCCATGGCAACAGTGAAATGTTAGGACTGGTGGTTAACCGAGTTGAAGATATTGAATGGTGTAATATCGATTGGATTCAATCTCCTCCCTCTGCTAGTGTTACCCCGGAACTGGTGCCATTCTTGCGCGGGTACTGGTTGAAAAATAATGGTGAAATGCTAGTGATTATTGATGGCAAAGCGATTATTGCATCGATGCCAAAGCAATCTGTTTAAGAGGTAACTTAACAAATAAGAAGTAGTTTTCAAGGTTTTCACTCTAACTCATCAATTACAAATCAGGGTGTTCTACCTTTGCGCTATCAATTCGTTGTTGTTTGAGTATTGAATACGACTACCTAGCTTGTAATCGAAGTCAGAGTTCTGAGAAAAGGCTTATCAGATTCCATATCCTATCGTAGAACCCCTGCCAATGGAAAGAGGCACGGTGGCAAACCGTAGGAAATGAAGTCTCATAAGTCCAGTTTTGAGCAATTTGCCAACCCCTCCGTATTTTGTATTAAAGGTTCTGATCCATGACTAGACTTTCTCCCAAACCGAATTCCCATCACGATACTAATGGTCGTGGTTCCCACTCGCAAAATCTACCGATTGAGGCTCAAACCTATTCGAGTGACTATCCCCCATCGATGCCTTATCGGATGCCTGCGGCTTCAGATCAGTCCCTACCCAAATTAGCCTCACTCGAGGCAATGGGAAAACCGTCAGAACAGCGCTCCACCCTTAGCGGGTTCGGGTCAAGTCTGCGAAGCAAAGCCATTGCTCTGGCGCTAGCGATTGGGACATTACCCCTGTTGGCAATTGGAGCAACATCCTACTTCACAGCCAGTAGCGGGATGTATAAGCAAGTTGTGAGTAACGAACAAACAAACACGTTTGACTTGGAAGACAAGTTAGCTGCGTTCATGACGGAGCGCTACAGTGACATTCAAGCGATGGCTGAACAGTCAGCATTCAATAATCCCGAAATTCGGGAGGTTATGTCCCAGGAAGAAAAGGAACGTCTGCTCAACAACTATGAGAGACTGTACGAAGTTTACGACAGTGTTGCTGTATTTGATCTCCAGGGCAATGTTATCGCTCAATCGGAATCGGGTGGAGAAATTCTCAAAAATCACTCTGACCAAGACTATTTCCAAGAAGTCTTGAAAAGCGATCGCGTCTTCATCCAGGAACCACGGGTTTCTGAGTTTAGTAAAAAGTTCAGTCTTTTTGTGGCAGCGCCGATTAAGGATACAGTAACAGGAAAAACCATTGCCATCGTTCGTTCTCGTGCGCCGATGGAAAACATAAATGAACTTTTCGGTGTAACCAAAGACCGACAACAAGAATTTCACTTAATTGATTCATCAGGTGACGTGGTAGCTGCAGACGATCCTAATGATGTGGGTCAAACATTCGAGGAAAAATTTCCCACCATGTACAGTAAAATCCAAGAAAACCTGGAAAACGTCCTCACCATTGTTGAAAAACGAACTGGACGGGAAGACGTGATCACCTACTCCCCTACAGAAGACTTAGCTGAACGGTATAACCTGAAATGGGCGTTAATTGTTGTTCGTCCCACTGAGGTGGCGTTTGCACCGCAACGGAACATGCTCTGGACTCTGGGATTAGGGACAGGTGGTGCCGCGTTAATGGTAGGTGCGATCGCGGCTTTTGTCGCCAACACCGCAACTCGACCAATTGTGGATGCAGCGGGTGCGGTGGCAAAAATTGGTCAAGGTGACTTGGATACTCGCTTATCGGTTAAAGGGGATGACGAACTGGCGACTCTGGGTGCCAACATCAATGATATGGCGGCTCAGTTAGAGGTATTTATCCAAGAACAAGAACTTGCCGCAGAACAAGCCCGCTTACTGGCAGATATTACAGGTTCTCGCACCTTGAAATCCCAGGAAATCCGGGATCTATTCCAGAAAGCGGTTGAGGAAACCCGTAAAATCCTCAATGCTGAACGGGTGATGATTTTCCGCTTTAACCCCGATGGCAGTAGCTATGTGGCGGCTGAATCTGTGGCAATGGGTTGGCCCCGTAGCCTCAATGACAAGATTGAAGAACTCACTCTGTCTGAGGAGCGACGCAAGGTGTATAAAGACGCCCGCGTTGTTGCCACCAATCATGTCTTTGAAACGGATCTTGCCCCTGAACAACAGAAGTTAATGGCACGTCTGGGTGTTAAAGCTAACTTAGAAGTGCCGATTCTCCATGAAGGTGAGCCTTATGGTTTGATCATGGCGCACCAATGTTCGGTTCCCCGTGAATGGCAAACGGCAGAAGTCAACTTCTTCAAACAGTTAGGGGGTCAAATCGGACTGGTAATCGACCGAGTAATGCTGCTGGAAACCACGGACAAACTGGCGCAAGAACAACGGGAATTGAAAGAAGGCTTGCAAAAACGCGCTTTAGAACTCCTGAAGGAAGTAGACCCGATTAGTAAAGGTGACTTAACCATTCGGGCGCGAGTAACAGCGGATGAAATCGGTACAATCGCTGACTCCTATAACGCTACTGTTGGAAACTTACGCAAGATTGTTGAACAGGTGCAAGACGCGGCAACCCAGGTGGCGACAACCACGAGCAGTAACGAAGTTGCGGTTCAATCCCTATCCCACGAAGCCTTGCGCCAAGCCGAGCAAATTTCCAGCGCCCTCAGCCGCGCCCAAGAAATGGCAGAAACGGTACGCATGGTTGCTTCCCACGCTGAACAAGCAGAATTGGCGGTGCGTGAAGCGTCTCAGACAGTGGCAGAAGGTGACAACAACATGAACCGGACGGTTGAAGGGATTCTGGCTATTCGTGAAACGGTAGCAGAAACAGCGAAAAAGGTCAAGCACTTGGGTGAATCGTCACAAAAGATTTCCACGGTTGTTAACCTGATTAGCACCTTTGCCGCCCAAACCAACCTGCTAGCGCTGAACGCTTCGATTGAGGCAGCCCGCGCTGGGGAAGAGGGACGAGGGTTTGCGGTGGTTGCAGACGAAGTACGTGCCTTGGCACGGCAATCAGCAGAAGCGACAGCGGAAATTGAAAAACTGGTGGCGGCGATTCAAGGGGAAACGAATGAAGTGGTTGCAGCGATGGAAGCAGGTACAGAACAGGTAGTTACGGGTACAAAATTAGTGGACGAAACTCGTGCTTCTCTGAACAAAATTGCCACGGCTTCTAACCAGATTAACCAATTAGTTGAAGCTATTGCCGAAGCTACAGTGATCCAATCCAAAGCCTCCGAAGATGTGACCCAAACGATGACGAATGTGGCTCAAATTGCTGCCCGAACCTCAGAAGAAGCGGGTTTTGTTTCGTCCTCGTTTGAACAACTCCGAAAAGTGGCACAAACCCTACAATCTGACGTAGGTCAGTTTAAGTTGAATTAGTCATTGGTCATTGGTCATTGGTCATTTGTGGTTAGGGTTGTAGGGTTGTAGGGTTGTAGGGGTGAAGCATTTGGGGGACTATCTGTTGTCACTGTCACATCAATGCTTCTTCCCAAATGCTTCACCCAAACCCAAGAAGCAATTGACTTTAACAGGACTTACGCACAAATGCCATTTATGGTAGGGGCACGGCAGTGCCGTGCCCCTACAGGTAGCGCCTGTGCCGTCAAGAAAGCGTAAGTCCTATTCAAGTAGAAGTTGACCCCCCTCATTCCCCCCTGCGAGGGGGGAGAACAAAGAACAAAGGACGAAGGACAAATGGCACTCAACCCCGATATTCGCGATCAAGCCTATCAATTCTTTATTGAAGAAGCACCGGAACTTCTCCAGAATATTGAAGCCGGTTTGCTTAAAATTCGCCTGGATCGTAGCACGGCAAATGTTCATGGAATTATGCGATCCGCTCATTCATTAAAAGGAGGTGCGGCGAGTGTAGAATTGGATGCGATTAAGACTATAGCTCATCGCCTGGAAAATATTTTTAAGGCACTCTATGACAAAACGGTTGAAATTGATACAGACTTAGAGAGTCAATTGCTGCAAGCTTATGACTGTTTGCGTCTACCGTTGATGGAGCAGATTGCCACAAATCAGTTTGATCAAGAGCAAGCGTTAGCCATTGCTGAACCGATTTTTGAGCAGATTGAAGCACGGTTAGGTGATGCGTTAACTCAGGCAGATAATTTTATTCCAAGTTCGTCAGAATTAGGGGTGGATATGGCATTATCCATCTTTGAAGTGGATGTGGAACAAGGATTGGAATTACTGTCTCAGGTGGTGGCAGATCCAGAAAACCATCCGGTGGCGGGAGAGTTACGGGCGCAAGCGGATGTATTTGCGGGTTTTGCCGAACTTTTGAATCTACCCGGATTTGGCGCGATCGCAAACACGGCAATTACGGCGCTAAATGCCCACCCAGACAAGGCGTTAGAGATTACTCAACTCGCCCTTGCCGATTTTGACGCAGGCAGACTGGCGGTGTTAAATGGCGATCGCAGCCAAGGTGGTAAGCCATCGCCTCAGTTAATGGCGTTAGCGGGTGTGTCTGAAGCTCTTGAAGCAGGGGCTGTAGGGGCGGGTTTGACGGATAACTTATGGCGCCAAACCGATAACTTAACTAAACCCGCCCTTCTGGGGGAAGCTTATCCGAGCAGTATTGACACCCCTCCCCTCAAAGGAGAGGGGAGTCAGACTACCTCTTCCCACCCCCCTCGTTCCCCCCTCGAAGGGGGGATGACAGAGGACGAAGATTTTTCTTCACCGAAGGGGGCTGGGGGGTTAGGTTTCCCAGCATCCGACGAATCGCTGTCTTCTTCGTCTTTGGATACTGATGCTGAACCGCTTTTAGCCGATTTAGAAGAGGCTGTTCCTTCGTTAGAGGATGTTTTTGGTGAGATAGAAACAGAAAGAAGCCAGGAAGCAGAAGCAGAAAGAGAACAGGAGGAAGAATTAACAGCAGTATCGGCATCGAGTCTAAGTTTGCCTGCTCCAGAAAGCCTGGAAGACGCGATCGCATCCATTGGGCAAGTGTTTGAAGAATTACCTGCGGTTGAGGAATTGCCTGTACCAAGGGCGAGTGATGACGCGACGCCAGCCCTTACCTCCAGTAGCCTCGTTTACTCAAAACCCGGTTCTAAGGAACTCTCTACCACTCATCCATCTGCTCAACCCACATCAGAGAAACAAGAACCTCAATCGGTATCCCGGAAAATCCCTAAAGAAACGGCGACACCTCACCTATCCGTGCGGGTTGACTCCGAACGACTCGAACGCATGAATAACTTGGTGGGTGAGTTAGCGATTAACCGGAATGGCTTATCCCTGCAACACCAACAACTGCAAAGATCGGTACGAGAGTTATTAGAGCGATTTAGCCGAGTGCAAACCATGGTGAGTCATTTGCGGGAACTCTCGGACAAGATGCTGATTTCACCTGAGAGCTATAACCCCCAGATCAACATCGCCCTGCTCAATCAATTGAGTGAATTCGTCAGTCGCACCGAAGAGTTTGATTCCCTGGAATTAGATAACTATAGTATCCTCAACTCCCGACTGCAACAGCTCATTGAAAATATGGTGCAGGTAGAAGAATCGGTGGATGATGTAGCCCTATTTGCCAAGCAATCGGATCAAACCCTGGAACAGCAACGGCAAATGCTGACCAGTTTACGAGATGAGTTGATGTGGGCGCGGATGTTGCCTTTGGGTGAGGTTCTCAACCGTTATCCCCGTGTAATCCGAGATTTGTCTACTCGGTATGAAAAATCCGTTAATTTGAAACTGAATGGGACGAATGTTCTGGTAGATAAAGCGGCATTAGAAAAACTCTATGATCCGCTAATGCATTTACTTCGCAACGCCTTTGACCATGGGATTGAATCGCCAGAGGTAAGGCGTCAGCAGGGGAAATCGGAAGTCGGGCAAATTGAAATTCGCGCCTATCACCAAGGAAGTCAAACTATTATTGAGGTCAAAGATGATGGTCAGGGATTGAATACTGAACGCATCACTCAGCAGGCGGTTGCTATGGGATTTGTGTCACCGGAACAATTGGCGACGCTGACGCCGAATCGATTATTTGAATTCCTGTTTGAACCCGGATTTTCCACGGCGGAACAAGTGAGCGAACTGTCGGGGCGAGGTGTAGGATTGGATGTGGTGCGATCGCAGATGCGTTCCTTAAAAGGGACGATTTCGGTTCATTCATCCCCTGGAGTGGGGACAACGTTTACCTTACGTCTGCCTTTAACCCTAACCATTGGTAAATTACTCGTCTGTTTCGTCGGTTCCACCGCCTTGGCTTTACCCTCAGACAGTGTAGAAGAAATTGTCATTCCCAAAGGCAATCAGGTGAAAACCACCGGAGAACAGCGTTTTTTACGCTGGCGCGGTCAAATTGTCCCCACCTATCGGTTAACGGATTTATTGGACTATGCTTGTCCCTTACCCGAAACCTGTCCTAGTCAAGCCTTAGTGTCGGTTCCATCACCGACGGATTGGGCGTTGCCGATGCTGGTTTTGCGTCAAGATCACTATGTTCTCGCCCTAGAAATCGATCGTCTAGTGACAGAACAGGAATTAGTGATTAAACCCTTTGGCAGTGCGATCGCGCCGCCTAGTTTTACTTACGGTTGTACTATTTTAGGGGACGGCAGTTTAATCCCAGTGATTGACGGTGCAGTCTTAATGGATCAGCTTTTGGGTCAAAGTAGCCAGTCAATCTCGATCACATCCAACAACCGCACTCTTGTGAGTATTACGGAGTCCCGTTCTGCTCACAAGAATGAGACAAAAGCTCAAACAGCGAAAGCCCCCACCGTGTTAGTGGTGGATGATGCGGTAGCATTACGGCGGACACTAGCACTCACCTTAGAACGAGCCGGATGTCGGGTATTGCAAGCACGAGATGGGCGGGAAGCACTAGAACAATTGCGGCAAAGTTCTGCCGTTGATTTAGTCGTGTGTGATATTGAAATGCCCAACATGAACGGGTTTGAATTTCTCGGTCAACGTCGCCAAGATCCCCAGATTTCCCAGGTTCCCGTGGTTATGTTAACCTCCCGCAGTAACGATAAACATCGCTGGTTAGCACGGCATTTAGGGGCAAATGCGTACTTTACCAAACCCTATCTAGAGCAAGAATTTTTGGGTGCGATCGAACAAATTTTGACCCAGAATAAGTCACAACAGCCGCAATTGCAACCCTCTTGAGGGGGTGAGAGTTATCAGTTATCAGGAGCAGGGGGAGCATGTAGAGACGCGCTTTTGAAGCGTCTGGGAGCAGGGGGAGCAGGGGAAGATGGAGGAAATGGGGAAACAATTGGAACGTCTTTTGTCGGGGCGGGTTTTACCCCTAACGGCAAGGTTGTCACTCTGATATCATTAAACCCGCCCCGATAGAGTGCAATAATTTTTCGATAAATGACATAGGACGAATGACAAATGATAGAAAACCAATTTCTCGATGTAATCAGTGTAACTAACCTCTCACTTCCCTACCCACTCTCTCCAATAAATCTGTGAAATCAGTGTTTTGACAAAGGACGAATGACAAATGACAACATTAGTTACTCAATTTCAACCCAACGATACTGATTTATCCCAATCTAGACAAGTTACCCCGTCTCTAAAATTCATTGTTTTCAGCATGGGGAATCTGCACCTAGCCTTACGCATTGAGTCAGTCTATAAAGTCGTAGATCACACACAAATCTACAGTAGTGGGCTCAATCATGTCGGCGTTGCTCATTTAGGCGATCGCGAAGTAACGGTTGTAGACTTGTATTGGCGATTTTTTAAGCAAAGCCCGATTCAGGAATCGGGCACTGGCGGGTATTTAATTGTGGTTAGAAACACGACAGGTGACTTATATGGAATTCCGGTAACTGACACACCCATTTTAATGGAAATACCCTTATCAGCCATTCGCCTACTTCCCGAATCCTATCGGCGAGCAGATACCCTAGAAGTTGCCAGTCATGTAGCCGTCATTCCCCAAGACAAAGCACCGATTACTGTATTTTTACTGGATGTGGATTTACTGATGCCAATCTTCCAAGAAATTGGCACATTAACGAGTAAAGTATGAAACATTGTAGAGACGTTGCATGCAACGTCTCTACTGCTCTCGTTCCTAGGCTCTGCCTAGGAATGCTCCTTGGCAGGCTCTGCCTGGAGGTGAATAGCGGCTGGAGCCGCTCAAGGGGCATTTCCAGGTGGAACCTGGAAACGAGTAATGGCGAGGGTTGTTTTACTTTTTAACAGACGTGACATACGTCTTATTCCTGTGAATGAGCTACATTGTGTCCTTTAATGTAACCCGTGCGGACTTTGATCACATGGATTCTTGCTCACCATCACCTCTTTGCAGCCAAACAAATCACCAATTTCATAGATCGATCGCACGGCATCTATCCCCATACTAAAGGAAGATGAGAGTGTAGAACAAATAACCTAAAACTGAAGTCAGTAAATCAAGGAGATTGTGACTATGTTAGAACTAATGATTTTGATGGCTTACTTAGTCGGCTGTTTTGCCTTTATCGAAGCGCTATTTGATAAAGAGTTTGATGGCTCACCTTAATACCAAATCACAGGCAACCATTTGAGGCGAGTGAATTCAGAAAAAGACATTTTCCAGAAACGTTACACATTAACGCCAACATGAAAACCAACATCGGGCGTTCAGGCTATTCGTTAAGGGGGATAAACTCAATTAGAATGCAGCCTCATCCCCCGGCTTTACCCTCACTAGCTTCTGTCAATCTAGGGGGGGTTTCTTTGGCATAAGCGATGTTTATTGCTTGTCTTGATCTTTAAAGGCGAAGATTCCCTTGAACAGCATCAGTAGACCCCCTGCTAAGATAGCGATCGCTAAACCGCCAGTGACTAAATCGACTATTTGATTCTCCACACTCGTTTTCCTACTCTTCCTGCAAATGCTAGCTTAGAATACTCTAATCCAACATGCTCCCCGTTATCAGTGTAGGAGTTCCCTTCTAAGGATGGCTGATAGACTGGGTAAGGGATTCGGGAACAAAAGTTTTGAGTTGTTGAATGGTTGCTTTTTAGGCGTTGGTATAGTTATTGTGCATGATGGCGGTGGTGATACAGGAGATATAGCCTAGGCGTGGACTCTTTTATTCAACTTGACCCCATTGATTTAGTTTGGGGATTGGGCATGATGGCGATCGCGATTGGTTTATCCAGTTGGCAAGGGTTAGGTTTGGAGTTATCGTTAGCGATCGCGACAGGGCGAACGGTGATACAGCTTTTAGTCGTGGGGTTTTTTCTGGGGATTGTCTTTGCCTTAGATAATCCTTTGGCAGTTTTAGGCGTTTTTCTGGTAATGCTAACGATTGCGGCGATTACCGCCCGTAACCGGATTGGCAAAAAAATTCCCCGACTATTCTGGGTAGTATTCGGTTCGATTTTCTTCTGTAGTGCCTTAACGTTGATTTATACCAATCTACTGATTATTCAACCGGAAACCTGGTATCAGCCTCAGTATCTGATTCCCTTGGGTGGTATTGTTTTGGGCAATGCCATGAATGGATCTGCGATCGCGGGTGAACGCTTGGTGAGTACGATTACCAGTAGTCGTTTGGAAATTGAAACGCACCTGAGTTTAGGCGCTACCCCGCAACAAGCCGTGGCGGGATACCGCAAAGATGCTATCCGCGCCGGATTAATTCCTACCCTGAATCAAATGATGGTGGTGGGGATTGTGACGTTACCAGGAATTATTACAGGTCAACTTCTGAGTGGCATTGACCCATTGAATGCGGCATCTTACCAAATTTTAGTCATGTTTATGATTGCGACAACTAACCTGACTACGACAATCTTGGTGACTCAGGGTATTTATCATCAATTTTTCAATGCCCAAGCCCAGTTGCAACTTCCTTGAAATGCCATTTTGTTGATTGTTGATTGTTGATTGAGAATCTTCTCCCCCATCTTCCCCATCTCCCAGACGTTCCACCGGAGGAGTCTCTACAACCCCATCTCCCTCACCTTCCCCATCTTCCCCATCTTCCCCATCACCCCTGCACCCCTGCACCCCTGAGTAATGCTAGGATAGCCCTAGTTTCAACAGCACATTTATGAGTTCTTCTTTTGTTACTCCCCGTCGCCTTCTCGCTTCTAGTCTGTGTTTGGGCGTCCTGAGTACCCTAGGGTTAACCATCCGTTCTCATTCATTCCTCTCACCCGCCGTTGCTGAAGTTGCGATCGCATCCACTAAAAACGTCGCTGCTGACGATGTGGTGGGTACATGGCAAGGGGAAATGACACCCGGTCAAATGATCACCTGGATTTTGACGCCAGACGGCAAACTCTTCATGACTGCCCCACCCTTTGCGGATGAACCACAACGGGCGTTAGAAATGCGTTACCAGGTAGAATCAAGCACTAAGCCGATGGGTTTGAATATTGACTTGGCGCAGGGGGCGACTGTAATGACGATTTTTGAGATGACTCCGGAGGGTCAAATGCTTGTACAAATTGCGGGAACGAATCCGGGAGAAGAACGACCTGAAGAATTTAATAATGCGACGGTTTTTAAGAAAGTTTCAAATGCAACAACATTACCGCCAGATACACAAATTATTAAATAGATAAATGAAGATAGAGACGCGATATATCGCGTCTCTACTTAACGACTAGCTTTTTTTAACAAAACCTAACGTTAAACTATCCGGTGCGAGGAAATGGTTCAAATGATACGCCCGTTCCTCAGTTTTCAAAAGGATTTGTTCATACAAATAGCGGGTGGCGCGATCGCCTAAACTTTCCGCTTGTGATGCCTGACGCCGAATTAACTGGATTATAGCTTGCTCGGCTGCCAAGTCATTCTCGATCATCTGACGCGATGAAAAAATGCCATCGGCTTCTGGAGAGAAGCAACAGAGTTGCGCCAGGGTGCTAAAACTAGCGGCGGGAACTCCACCTAGCCCATTGAGTCGTTCTCCCAAAGCGTGGACATGTCCCTGTGCTTGTTCATAGCTTTCTTGAAAGAAGTCGTGCAAGGAATAAAATTCGGCGCCTTGTACAACAAAGTGATGTTTTTGGTATTGCAAATAGAGTGCTTGGAAGCTTGCCAATGCAATATTTAGCCCTTCACAAACGGGAGCAGTTACACCTTGCTCCAGTAGGATGGGATTATCATGGACTTCACCAAATGCCTGGACTAAACCCTGAGTATCTGGCATGGTTGTGTTCTCCTTCTCATTAAGTTGGCGTTATTGCCAGTGTCTAGGGTTACTGTAGCATGGTTGGGAGAATCTGATTAGTAACTAAGGGAAGATGTGGAGACAAGAAAGATGGGGGAGATAGGGAAACAGAGACATGAGTGAATGGCAATTGGGTGTGAGACAATAATAGACGGTGTTCTCCCTTGTCAGAAGCGACTATGCAAACCAGCGATCGCACAGGTATTAGTAAAGAGTCTCAGCATCCTCTATTCTCCGCCCGGACAGCAACCGTCAGACGTACCACGGGTGAAACTGATGTACAGGTTAGCCTGAATTTCGATGGTACAGGAACCTGTCGTGCTGACACAGGTATCCCATTTTTGGATCACATGTTGCATCAGCTATCCTCTCATGGGTTAATTGATTTAGATGTGAAAGCAAGCGGTGATATCGAAATTGACGATCACCATACCAATGAAGACGTTGGCATTACATTGGGACAGGCGTTTGCTCAGGCATTAGGCGATCGCAAAGGGATTGTCCGCTTTGGTCATTTTATCGCACCCTTGGATGAGGCATTAGTCCAAGTGGCACTGGATTTTTCGGGGCGTCCTCATTTAAGCTATGGCTTGGAGATTCCGACTCAACGGGTTGGTACCTATGATACGCAACTGGTGCGGGAATTCTTTGTCGCATTGGTGAACCACAGCCAAATGACGTTGCACATCCGCCAACTGGATGGAATTAATTCTCATCATATTATTGAAGCCACATTTAAAGCATTTGCGCGATCAGTCCGTATGGCAACAGAAATTGATCCCCGTCGCGCTGAAATGATTCCCAGTTCTAAGGGGGTTTTGTGACTTAATGGTTATTGGTCATCGGTCATTTGTCTAATATTTCGATTTCATTTTAACGTAGCATATTATGCCTGGACATAAAGCATGTCGGCTGTAATAGGAAATGTTAAAAATGTTCATACCCGACATTTTTAGGATGCGATCACAGTTAAGAATAAGGTGGGTTTTATTATCCGGTTTCAGGTTAATATATAAATCTGATATCGGGGCAGTGAATCTAATGTAGGGGCGGGTTTAGGGTCAAAATTAACAGACAAACCCATAACCTTTCTACAAAACCCGCCCTGCTCCACCCTATCACCGATCACCTCAATCCCCCATCTTTCCTACATCTTTGGCGTGCGATCGCGGTTTAAAATCAGGTGGATTTTGTTGTCGGGTTTGAGGTTAATTGATAAATTTAGGTGGGGATTAGGGTGAGTTTTGTTGTTCCGTTATTGGTGGGGAGGGCGGGTGCAAGTTGTTCCGTTATTGGTGAGGAGGGCGGGTGCAAGTTGTTCCGTTATCGGTGAATATCTGAATTTAGTCCCTAAACCCGCCCCTACAATTGTCCCTAAACCCGCCCCTACAATTGTCCCTAAACCCGCCCCTACATCTTTTGACAAATAACATACAACAAATTAAGCCATTGGCGGAATAGTTAATCCCTTAAGCGATCGCGCCTTTTCCTGACTCAACCCCTTACCCTGCACCAGCACAGTAAACCCCCCCAATCCCGTGGGGTCAATCAGTTGATGTAATGCATCCCGACGCCGCATAATTCGGATCACATCCTGCGCCCCCGCGATCGCGTCTCCCTGGCGGCTTTCTGATCCTGACAGTGCCGAGATGCGATCGCCTAATCCTAATGCCATTAAAAATAATCCTTGTTTCGTCAATCCCACGGTTTGCAATCCAGACAATTCTCCTTGCCGTTCTAAAGCCGTAAAATTCACATGAGCGGTAATATCTTGTTGTCCAATATACACATAAGGATTATCATGATGGCGGTGACGATAGTAGCATTTTAATGTCCCCTGATGTCGTGCGGGTAAATAATAGCGATCGGTAGAATAACCATAATCAATTGTCAGCAAAAACCCTTGTTTTAGCTTATCGGCAATCGTCTTCATCCAATCTAACGCTGCTAAATTCACCTCACTCCGATAACCTTCTGGATACGCCCCCGAATATAAATCAACTCCCATCCACTGAAAATACTCCTTTAACTCAGGTGTGGAAATCTCATCGGTGACTTCCCCAAAATTAATCCCATCGGCTTCTGTCGTTACTGTTGTCACATAAACTTCCTGAAGCTGTCCCTTCTCCAGCACAACTTGATGCACGGGAAATGCATCCACGAGTTCATTAGAAAAACAACAACCCGTAATTGAATTCTCTGATATCTGATCAAAAGTACACCAGCGTAACGGTAAACCAGGTAAGTTCAACTGGTTTAAAACTTGCTGCTGTTGAGTAATCAATCCCGCCGCTTTTTCGACAATGATATAGTCTAACGCCGTAAAACAGTCCGGATACTGTCGATATAAATAACTTAAAACATCAGCCGCAACCAATCCTTGACCCGCCCCCATTTCCACCAACGTAAATGGTTTTGGGTGTTCTAAGATATCCCACATTTGGGCAAACTGTTCCGCCAGCAACTCACCAAAATCATTACCCAGATGGGATGAGGTAAAAAAGTCTCCTTCAGAGCCAATATTGACCGCACCTGTAGCATAATATCCCTGTTCGGGATGATAGAGGACTAAATTCATATATTCGGCAAATGAAATACGCCGATTCGGTGTCGCTGCAATTTTATTGGCGATTAGGTGTCTCATGGATTGCTCTTGTGGGGATAATGACATGAGTGTCAATACAGCAAATGGCTGAAAAAAGTTAAAAGAAATGGCTGAGGCAGTAGCATCTTGATCCCGAAGACAATTATAGATAACTTTCTTAACAAAATGGAGAATTAGCATCAAGGTTTTTTGTCCAGAATCTAGATCACTCCTCCAAGCTGTATCTGCTTTCCCAACTCCTTGCTTTCTCACCCCCTAAAAAAAATGACAACTGAAGGAAAAGTTCTCGCTATTCTTTTGATGCAATTTAATCTGCCTCCTGTCCCTGCGCTGAAAGTTGTGGACTCTTGGCTGAGAGAGCATCCCCAGGAAAATTGGGACACATTGAAAGAGTTATTAAAACGGAAAATAATAACTATGGTTAACGGAAAGTTGACAATGGTGATCCAAGGGAGTAACTTCAATCAGGATAACGTTGTCACCCACTATCATAGGGGTCAATCTATCCGTTATTCTCAGCCACGACAACCTCAGCCACCATTAGTCCAAACCTATCGATTTCGTGGGGTAACGTATCATAAAGTTGAAGCTCCTCCGATTCAGAACTTTACGACGATTAATCAAACCATTCCATCAGAGGTTTCTAGAGCCAACCCTAACGATGATATACCCACCTCTGATTCTCAAGTCGTGAACTTTAATGAATACGCCGAACGCAAGAAGCGATCGCAGGAAAATCAGTTGAATCATCGGGAGCGCTCAGGAACCTAAACACACATAAACCCACACAGAAGACACAAAGATTCCTCTGTGTTCTCTGTGCCTCTGTGCCTCTGTGGTTCTATCCCCTTCTTTCAATAAGTAGATTAATCCTTATCCTGCAAAAACGCTTCCACCTCGGCTGCAGTTGGTTGAGCCGCGATCGCACCAGGTTTTAGACTCGTCAGTCCCCCAACCGCACTGGCGTATTTGACCACATCTCGTGCTGACTCTGGCGTCGCTAGACATTTTAATCCGTTTTGACAAAGTTGGTGAACAAAGCCCGCGACAAAACCATCACCCGCCCCTGTGGTGTCTTGCACATTCATGGTAAAAGGTGAGAATGTGCTTTCCTGTTCACCGAGACAGTAGGTTATATCTTGCTCCCCATTAGTGACCAAAACTCCTTCCACTGAATCTAGACGATGGGTAATCGCCCCCGCATCTGAGGTACCAAAGAATAACTCGGCTTCTTCTTTGGCTATTTTGAGAAAATCGATCTGCTTGACAAATTCCTCAATCAGTGGTTTTGCTTGAGTAGGATCTGACCAAAACATGGGACGCCAATTAATATCCACCAATACTTTGACATCATAGCGATCGGCAAGATCCAGGGCTTTGTAAATCCCTTGTCGGGTTTTGGGATAGGCTAACTCTAGGGTACCCAAAACTAAATAATCAGCCCCCTCAAATAAGGATTCGGGTAACTTAGAAGCATCAAGGAAGGCGTCGGCAAATTGGGATGTGTCGAAATCACCAAATCCAGCAAATTCGCGATCGCCTGTTTCTTTTCGCAGCACGTAAACCTGTCGGGTTGGTGCAGTGGGATGACGCTGAACACCACTACTATCCACTCCCACATCCTCTAATAATCGGATAAGCTGGTTTCCTGGCTCATCGACTCCCACAGATCCGATAAAACCCGCAGGGGTACCCAACTTAACTAACGCACAAGCCACATTCGCTGGCGCTCCCCCAGGGTAAGGCGTCCAGGATTCGACTTGTTCCAGGGGTCGCCCCACCTGATTGGCTAGGCGATCAAATAAAATTTCACCGAGGCACAGAACACGGGGATTAGTCACGGCAATATATACCTCAACCTTTCCCTCAGACTACCAGAGGCTTTACCCCTAGTTAAAAAAAATCTCTCAAACCATGATGATTTATGGCGTGTAGGTATCCCAGAGTTCGTTAGAATTAAAAAGGCATAAGTAAATGTACCAAGGGCAAAATACCTATGGCTGGTGGCAAGTCGGATAAGTCAGTTTCTCTCTCAGACCGCGAATTACAGATTGTAGAACTGGTCGCCGCTGGTTTAACCAATCAGGAGATTGCCCAAGATCTGGAAATCAGTAAGCGTACTGTCGATAATCATATTAGTAATATTTTGCAGAAAACCCACACCGATAATCGGGTCGCACTGGTGCGTTGGGCGTTGCAGTGGGGTAAAGTTTGTTTGAATGATATTAATTGTTGCACGTTACCTCCCAGGTCGAATAACACTGATGAGGTGGTTTCTTAGAACAAAGAGCCGGGGGAGCCATGTACAGACGCGCCATGACCCGTCTATGTGTAGGGGCGGGTTTCACCATTAACGGGAAGGTTTTCACCCAGATGTCACTAAACCCGCCCTGTCTAAATTATCAATGGATAATTAATAATTGATAATTGATAATTGATTAATTGGGTCTAAGACCTCTTCGTTTACGAAGAAATTAAAAAAGATTTTCCTTAAATTCAATCCTCTTCTTTTAAGGAGAGGTCATTATCCATTGTTCATTTGTATTCTTACAGTACATTCTACAATGCATTTCTATTTATTTCAGTAGTTCATAATCAACAATTCATTAATCTGTCCTCGCTGGTTCGCATTGCTGTTAATCGTCCGTTTCGCCTTTACTCGCTTAATCTGATATCCTGCATAAGCAGCATCAAAAAAATTATCTGTTAAGTCTTCATTTTTTGGATCAGAGTTACTCAATATTAACTTTGCCCCCTTTTTATCTAGCACTCGAAAAAAATCTCGTAATCTTAATTGTGACGAATCATCAAAATTTTCTTGAGAGTATAATGTAAAATTAGCAGTTTTGCTTAAAGGTCTGTAAGGAGGATCGAAATAAACTAAAGAGCGATTATCAACAAATGCTTCAGAGTCAGTAAAATCTCCATAATGAATCTGAGTGTTTTGCAGAATTTTAGCTACTGCTTTCAGGTTGTTTGCATGACAAATCTTGGGCTGCTTATATCGACCGATTGGAACATTAAATTCTCCTTTTGAATTGACTCGGAACAACCCATTAAAACAGGTGCGGTTGAGAAAAATAAGGTGAGCGGTTCTCTCAACCCAGTCTGGGTGATAGGTCTGGAAATTTATTTGTTGACGTTGTAGGTTGAATTGAGAGCGGATTTGATAAAAATACTGCTTTCGTTCCTCGACATCGAAAGATAAATATTTGTCTTGAAGCTTTAAGAGAAGTTCAATCAAGTCTTCTACATTTTTCTGGATCGTCTTATATGCCAGGACAAGTTCAGGATTAATATCCCAAAGAAAAAACTCTTCAACTTTGCCCAATTGAGCAATATAGAGAAATACCGCCCCACCACCGACAAAGGGTTCAATATATCGATTAATTTTTCCCTGAGCCAACTCCTCAGGCAAATTCTTATCAATTTCTTTAATAAGTTGGCTTTTCCCACCTGCCCATTTTAAAAATGGTCTGGCTGGCATGGAATTTTTCATTAACTAGAGAGATAACCTAGAAATATTAGATAATAGTGAAACCTGTCTCATTGTATACCAAAAGCCTAAATAATGAAAGCAAGATTTTGCTATAAATTTATACTTCCGATAAACACTTCTGTCAAGGTTTTAGGAAGGGCGACCCGAGCAAATTGAGCGGATTGGAATTGTTCATTTATGCAGGGGGTCGCCCCTACATGCCTCTATTAGCGACTTTTGCACAGTCCTGAAGCATGGATCTGTATTTGCGATCGCAAAACCCTCTAGTCTGTTCCATGGCAGTTATCAAAGTAATGCAGTATACTTATTTTCTTTGCTACCCGTTCCCTATTTCCTAAAAACCTTTATCTGTTCATGTTCGCGTTTTTGCCCATTTTCCCCCTCGCCCAAGCTACCCCTACACCCCCACCCCAAGTGGAGATTGTACAACCGCAACAAGTGCGTCCGTTACCGGGACAACTCGATCAGATTCCCGTTTTCAATAGCAATAGTCCGGAACTCGTCCAAACTGAGGGGATATTACTTTCCACCTTTCCTGGGAACAACAAAGCCACTCCCAGCGCCCACTTAAACTTTCCCTTTCACAGACGCTTTGATATCTTTGCCCATCATATTGCCAAAGCGCCAACACCCGACGATTTACGGACGCTTTATCAGGGAATACTTGTACATAATCCCGGTACAGAATCAGTCAGGGTTGATATTTTGCAAGCGGCTAGTTACTTGAGTCAACCTGATGCACCATTTATCCAGTTACCCTCTCAAGTTGAGAATCCTCAAAGTACAGTGTATGCAGGTCCTGGTAGTCGGGTAATGAGCGATATCTTGAGAGGATATCGCCAAGCCGAATTTCCGCCGCAATTGGTAATTCCGCCTCAAGAAAGCCGTATGTTACTCAATTTACCAATTCCCGTGAAACCATTGGAACCGCCAATTAATGGTCGTTCCACGTTAATGCGGTTACGCAGTGATGGACAGGTATATCTGGCGAGTCTCGCCCGTTATGCGCCCACTGATGAGGCGGGAAATGAACGCGCCCCCACCCTGGTAGAATGGCAGCAGCTATTGGATACAGGGGAATTAGCAGGACCACGCGATCGCGCCCCTACTCCACCTGAAGAGACAACGGGTAATATTATCTATGGTCGGGTTGCAGGTGTGGCTCAAGGATCACAGTGGCAAACTCAGTTAACCGATAGTCCAACATCCCAGGTTTTAACCATTCCTGAACCAGGAGAAGCCTTTTCCTATGGACTGAGTACGTTACCCGGTGGACGTTTAAGTACAGGTCAAAGTCAGAGTGCCAGGATGCTGGTACGTTATCCCGATACTGCCTATTTTGCCCATGGAAACTATGGAGTGCAATATAGTTTAACCTTACCCTTAGTGAATCCAACTCAGGAGACAAAAACAGTTACCATATCCCTACAAACGCCTCTGAAACAAGAGCAAATTCAGCAGGGATTACGCTTTCTGGAACCACCCGCGCCCCAAGTCTTTTTCCGAGGAACGGTGCGACTACGCTATAACGATGATGCTGGATTACCTCGGACAGGGTATTGGCATTTAGTTCAACGACGGGGACAAAAAGGGGAACCGTTAGTGACGCTGTCTATGCCACCATCGAGTCAGAGATTGGTGCAATTTGATTTTTTGTATCCGCCAGATGCAACGCCGCCGCAGGTTTTGACGGTGGAAACGTTGGGGGTTATGGATGTTGGACAAATGACAAATGACAAATAACCCATAACAAGCGGTAGGATAATAAATCGGCAGTTCGAGTATCGGTCTATACCTAATCACTCAGCCATTGTTGCCGGTTTATTGCTGATGACAAGAGTGAAACACTGAAACTAAGAACTGTTGTTGTGTGTGAGGTTGGAAAACCCCTTCGTTGATGCTGCTTTTATTCGCCAATTTTTCGCTGGCTCAAGTTATCCCTGTCCCCCCGGTAACCCCAACTCCTCCTCCCACCCAGGAATTGGTGGTACAACCCCAACAAATACGACCGTTACCAGGACAACTGGATCAGGTGCCGGTATTTAATAGCAATAGCCCAGAAGTGATCCAAACCGAGGGGATTTTACTGTCAACCTTTCCACCCTATGGAAAAGCTAGTCCTGGCGCTCATTTAAATTTGCCTCTTTCTGGACGCTTTGATATATTTGCTCATCATATCGCCCGCTCGAATACGCCAGAGGAATGGCGACCCATGTACCAAGGGGTTCTGGTTCACAATGCTGGAAGTCAACCGATAACGCTGGATATTTTGCAAGCGGTAAGTTATGTGACCAATCCGGATGCTCCTTTTGTCGATTTACCGCCCTATCTGGACAATCCCTTTGGCTTAGTCTATTCGGGTCCCGGTTCACGGGTGGCTACCGATATCCTGCGTGGCGTGCATCAATCATCGTTTCCCTCTCAAATTATTATTGCGCCGCAACAGAGCGAAATGTTATTTAATTTACCCATCGCTTTAGGCAATTCCCGGTCTACGTTGATGCGTCTGCGAACCAATCGACCCGTTTATATGGCAAGTTTAGCCATGTATGCACCCTTGAATTCTGATGGTAAAGCGGATGGGAAACCTCAAGGGGAATCTGGACTTCCCTATCGTCCGCCTACTCTCGACGAATGGCGGTATTTATTATTTAAGGGTAATTTAGCAGGACCACGCGATCGCATCCCAACACCGCCAGACCAAACCAACGGTAAAATTGTCTATGGTCGGGTTGCGGGTGTGGCTGTGGGTTCTCAATGGCGTACTCAGGTGGTAGATAGTCCGGGTGAGTCGGATCTGAGTATTCCCCAACCCGGTCAAGGGTTTTCCTATCCCTTAAGTACTGTACCTTTTGTCACCTTAGGCACGGATCAGGTTCAGAGTGCGCCCTTGAAGGTTCGTTATCCGGATACAGCTTATCGCGCCCATGGAAATTATGGGGTGCAATATCACCTCACTTTGCCTTTGGTCAACCGGATGGATGCTTCACAAACCGTAACTTTGGCGATTCAAACCCCACTTAAACCTGAGGAAAATGCCGACGAATTGCATTTCTTGAATCCTCCTGATTCTCAGGTTTTCTTCCGAGGTACAGTACAACTGCGCTATACCGATGACCGAGGGTTAGTCCGCACCCGTTCAATTCATCTAGTGCAACGGCGGGGTCAAGCTGGGGAACCATTGCTGACGCTGAAAATGCCACCAGGCGATCGCCGTTTGGTCGAGGTTGATTTTATCTATCCGGCTGATGCAACACCACCACAGGTTTTAACCGTTCAGACTCTGCTATCGCCCTCAGAAGGGAAATAAGTTTTGAGTTTTGACCATTCCTCATTTTTCTGTTGTCTTTATCTTTTTTTATCCAAGAGGTAAAGATTAGATTCTATTGGAATGCAACCCATAAAACGCGCGATCGCACTCTCTCATTCAATCGTCTGGAAACTGCCAGCAGGAAATCCGTTCAACATCTTGGCTACCGCAGCGATTACAGACGCTATTTAACGATGAGTCCACCCATTCATCACCACAACGGCGACAGTGACAAAAAATATTGTTACGATTGGCGATGTCGATTTTTTGACGCCATTGGTTCAAAAGAGTATTATCTTTTTCCTCACCAGTTTCTGACATATTATTTAAGATAGGGTATTACATTGAATCTTGGGTAGGGGCGGACGCGAGCCACTCAAAAAAGGATATCACCGGTAACATTTCAACAAAACCCGCCCTTTCAGGGAAAACCTCAACAAAGAGGACGATACAATTGTTAGCTTTATTCGCCGGAAGCCCCACAAAGAAAGCGGTACTCCGCTTGGTGTTGGGATGGATAGGCTCTTTGCTGTAGGGACACCAAGCAACCAATCAATCTGGTGCGTCTTGACCCTCAATGTACTTCTTTAACTAAGTATTTAAATTGGTGTATACTAATACAGTAACACCAATTAACCAGCAAGTGAGAACTGCCTACCAGTACCGATTACGTCCAACAAAACACCAAGCCGCAGAACTAGACAGATGGCTGTCAATGCTCCGCAACCAATACAACTATTTGTTGGCTGATAGGTTTAACTGGTACGAGTGCAATCGTTCTCCTGTCAATGCTTGCCCTCTTGTTTGTCATTTGCCAGAGTTGCGGGATAATCCTGACTATTACTCGCAAAAGAAAACGTTACCTCAGCTTAAAAAAACACATCCTTGGTACGGTGAAATATACTCTCAAGTTCTTCAAGATGTCGTCAAGCGAGTTAAGGTAACGTTCGACCGTTTTCTTAAGGGGGATAGCAACGGTAAACGAAGTGCTAGACCTCGGTTTAAGGCTTGTAACCGTTATCGCACTTTCACCTATCCTCAGATGAAGGAAGGGTGCTTGCAAGGCAACTCTTCGGCAAGCTCAGAGCACCGCTTGATTAACTTGCCAATGTTCGGGAAAGTTAAGGTGATTCTGCATCGCCCTATTCCTGACGGCTTCAAAATCAAGACCGCATCTGTTACCAAAAAGACTGACGGGTTCTATTTGACGCTTTCACTGGAAGACAAGACAGTCCCAGAAATTAAACCAGATTTTAACCCAAATAAAATTACTGGAATTGACGTTGGCTTAAAGGAATTTCTGACGACTGCTGAGGGCGAAACGGTTGCTATTCCCCAGCACTACCGCAAGGCACAAAAACGTCTACGGGTAATTCAAAAGCGAGTATCACGCACAAAAAAAGGGAGTAATGGCAGACTTAAAGCTATCAAGCAACTCGGAAAACCGCACAAGAAAGTTGCTGACAAACGCAAGGATTTTCACTTCAAAACAGCGAATTGGCTGTTATCAAAATATGACGTAATTGCACACGAAAACATGTCTTATGATAGAGGTATGCTGACATTTAACTATTGCTACCGAATCTACCCAGATGCCACTCAAGAAAAACGGTTGATTGAGTGGATGGAAATTTGCCGCAGTGCCTACAACTATGCACTGGGGGAGATAAAGGATTGGTGCAATAGCCGCAAA
>NZ_JAVKEW010000102.1:0-17623 GCF_040226375.1 Coleofasciculus sp. G2-EDA-02
ACTATAAACGGACGTGGAGAGGGTGTAAGACCTCATTTGGAGGCAACCTTCAGCGAAGCGTCAACCCCAATCAGCGACCACCCCTAAAAAGGTGGCGTGGTGAGGAATCCCCCGCGCTCTTTAGCCGGGGGAGGATGTCAACATGAACGTAAACGATATGTTGCCAGCATTCGATACGATAAATCTCGTCAGGAGAGCGGTTAAACAGCAAGGCAACTGTCTCTGCGGTGACGAATCGTGCCAGGGGGTGATGGGTGGACGATTTGTAATTTAGTTTTGACGCTCCAAAGATGGGCGTTTTTGTGGTATGTGTTGATAACATAGTAAGTACTTCCCATTTAATGGGACATTGAGGCGATCGCTCTTGCGGAAAGCGAGACGGGGAGAGCGATCGATTTTACCTGAAGACTCTCCAATTAAACGATAGAATGTTATCTTTTGTCAATAGTGTATGGGCTTAGTCAGGTTGCGAATTCGAGAGTTTGCACAAGAAAAAGGATGGACTATAAAAGAAGTCTCTGATCGCTCTGGGTTAGTCTACAGCACAGTCAGACACTATACCCGCTCACCGGGACTGGCAATGATAGACTATACGGCTATTCACAAATTGGCTCGAACCTTTGATGTGATGGTAGAGGATTTGGTTGAGATTTTAGAGGAGTAGCATATCATAGATAAGTCTTTATTATTCAGCCATTTTACGTCTTACCCAACTCCGAAATGCTCTAACCAATTCCAAATAATCTTTTGTTTGAGCTTGTTGTAAAAAATCAGCAATTTCTGGAATAGGTAAATTGGGAAAAAATTGACTGGTTTGGGTGGTAATATAAGTGCTATTTTGCAGAATTTGAATGACCAGAGATATCCCGTTATAAATCCAAACCTCTGCTACGCCTAAATCGGCATAAACCTGAAGACGATTTGGGGAACTGCTCGTAACATCAATTTCAATCACCAAATCGGGGGCTGGATCTTTAGTCAGGTCAAGCCGTTTCTTGCCTCGAACAGCACCAATTTGATGAATGTAGAAACATTCATCTGGCTCTGCGCCACTCAATTCAGGACGTTTGAGGGTTGTTGAGCCAAGCGGATAAATCGGGAGGTTTGTCTCTTCAGCTAGAGTTTCTACGAAGCGCCCCATAACCGTTTTACTTAATTCATGTTCTGGAGAAGGAGCCATGATTTCTAGATTGCCACGATTATAGGTGAGGCGGAGGCGGCGATCGCACAATTCCTCTAGGAGCGTTTCATAAGTCTGCCAGCTAATCCCCGACAGGTGAATAATTTCATCCGGTGGCGCAAGCAATGTTGCCGTCATAGGTTTTCCGAAAATCCACTGCCTTTATTGTAATCACAAAAGCCTAAGGCGAATCTGTTTGCAAATCGGCAAAACATTGTACAGATTATTCGGGCGCGATCGCACGTTGATCTGTCATCATTTTGTTCTCCTTGGTTAAGCCAGATTCAGCCATCAAAAGTGACGCCACCAATATTGTTCTAACTGGTAGGCTTGGCGCAGGTGTTGTAAAGCGGCTGTTGAGAGCAATCCTTTCACCAGAGCAACAAATTGTCCCCACGCTAGCAATTGCGATTCACTTTTGGCTCGGTTGAACTGATATCTATAGAATATTGTCCAAAATTCAGGGGCAATTGGAGACTTCCAGCGCTTGCGCCAACGCACCATGTCTTGAGGGGTAGGGGGTTCAGCTTCCAGGATTGGTGGAAAGTCGGCGTAGCTGATAAATCGGCTCAAACCTTTACCGTCAACATAAACGATATGTTGCCAGCATTCGATGCGATAAATCTCCTCAGGAGAGCGGTTAAACAGTAAGGCGACTGTCTCGACGGTGACAAATCGTGCCAGGGGGTGACGGGTGGAGGATTTGTAATTTAGTTTTGACGCTTCAAAGGTAGGCGTTTTTGTGGTATGTGTTGATAACATAGTAATTGATTCCCATGCAATGGTAAGTCATTCCCTTGTAATGGGGTGTTTGGGCGATCGCTCTTAGGTTTGTCAGACTTGGAAGAGCGATCGCTTTTTCCGGTAAACTTATTAAATGACGGCATGCAACCACTTGTCAAGTATGGGGCGAGTCAGGCTTAAGGTTCGAGAATTTGCACAAGAGAAAGGTTGGACACTCAAGGAAGTATCTGAGCGTTCCGGCGTCATTTACAGCACCGTGAGACATTATGCTCGTTGTCCTGGAATGTCAAAGATTGACTTTATTTCTGTCCAGAAGCTAGCTTACGCCTTTGATGTGATGGTTGAGGATATGGTTGAGATTGTGGAAGAGTAGCGGCTTAACTCTCCCCAAGCTAGCAATTGTGATTCAGTTGTGGAGCGGTTGACAAGGATGGGTGTTTTTGAGATAAGTGTTGATAACATAGAAAATACCTCCCATTTCATGAGGTGGAAAGGGCGATCGCTCTTAGGTTTGCGATACTGGGAGAGTGATCGCTTTATATATTGGAATTATCCTAAGGTGCAATTGCACCGATAGTCAAGTATGGGTTTAGTCAGGCTGAAAATTCGCGAACTGGCGGCTGAGAAAGGCTGGACGCTCAAGGAGGTTGCTGACCGTTCTGGCGTGATGTACAACACGGTCAAAAGCTATGCTCGCCGTCCCGAGTTGTCAATGGTAGACTTTACCGCTATTCACAAGTTGGCTCGAACCTTTGATGTGATGATTGAGGATGTGGTTGAGATTTTAGAGGAGTAGCGGCTCCACTCTCCCCAAGCTAGGCTCCTGGCTTTTTCTTTACAACTGAACTAACACCCAAAGCACCTAATGTTAGCAAACCTATGGTGAAAGCAGGTTCCGGTACAGATTCGACGAACTCACCCCTAACCAAAAACCTTGTACGGGAAGTACCACCATTATTACCATTACGCCAATATGGGGGATTATATCCTTCTCCGTCATTCCACCAAAAGTAGGTCGCAATGTTAGTTGGGGGGATATCGGATTGATCTGAGTAGTTTGGCATACCACCAACGCCAGTTGCTCCGAACAAACCGCTTCCAAAAACGAGACCGTAACTACCGGGGGTTAGAGTAACAGAAAGTGGAACAAATATCTCACTGCTGGGGAAGGTCGTAGTCAAAATCGTTGTCGCCAAAACCTCTTCCGGCAAAAATGGTGTTCCTTGTGGAAGTGCATCAGAGCTATTTAGCGAGATAATGGCTCCAAATATGTCATATCCCCGTACCAAGTTCCCTTGGTACAACACTCCCCCTAAAAGATGTCCGCCAATATGTGTAACCTGAAGCGTTGTATCAATTTGAAATCTCCATCCGTAAAATTGGTTGTCGGAGATAGAAGTTCCTCCCCTTTGCCCAGTAGAACCAAGTGTTGCAGACTCCAAAGTTATGGTTGATGCCTGTGTCGTGCCAACTGTTCCTAGAGCAATCAATATTCCTCCAGCAGTAGCCATTGATAACTTTTTCAGAACAGAACTGGTTCCGGAGGCTGTGTCAGCACAAACAACTGCAATTTTCTGGTAGATGGTTGTCATATCCAAACCTGATAAGAATTTCTATTTATTACTTTAATCCTTTGCCAGAGGCTGGATATGAAGAGTTGATGAAACAAGCCTAGAATTATGTAAAGTATGGTAAGGTTCAGCTTCTGAATTTGGCATAAACTCTCAAAACCTGAAACGAAAAATCCCCCACCCGAAGGCAGGGGATTATTTAATTACCTACAAGGCTTCAGTTCGTCAACCGAACTTACCCGCAGTCGAGGCAATCACAAACGCCGCGTAGGTTAATATATACCCCACAGTAAAGTGAGCTAAACCAACCACACGACCTTGAACGATGGACATAGCAACTGGCTTATCCTTCCAACGAACCAGGTTAGCCAGAGGCGTGCGCTCGTGCGCCCAAACCAATGTTTCAATCAGTTCTTGCCAGTAACCACGCCAGCTAATCAGGAACATGAAACCAGTCGCCCAGATCAGGTGCCCTAAGAGGAACATCCAAGCCCAAACCGACAGGTTATTCGTGCCATACGGGTTGTACCCGTTAATTAGCTGAGAGGAGTTCAGCCAGAGGTAGTCACGTAGCCAACCCATCAGATAGGTTGAGTTCTGATTAAATGTGGCTACGTTGCCTTGCCATATTCCCAGATGCTTCCAGTGCCAGTAGAAGGTCACCCAACCAATGGTGTTGAGCATCCAGAACATCGCTAGATAGAAAGAGTCCCAAGCGGAGATATCGCAAGTGCCGCCACGACCGGGACCGTCGCAGGGGAAGGCGTAGCCGAAGTCTTTTTTATCCGGCATCAGCTTAGAACCACGGGCATCCAACGCACCTTTGACCAAAATCAAAGTGGTGGTATGCAGACCGAGTGCGATCGCGTGGTGAACTAAGAAATCACCCGGACCAATGGTCAGGAACAGGGAGTTCGTACCATCGTTAATCGCATCTAACCAACCGGGTAACCAAACGTTCCCGTAGTTGGGCCACGCTGTAGTCGCAATGCTATCAGGATTAGATAGCAACGTATCAAATCCATAGAGCAGCTTCCCGTGAGCCGCCTGAATCCATTGTGCAAAAACCGGTTCAATCAGAATTTGCTTCTCAGGAGTCCCAAATGCCACAACCACATCGTTGTGAACATACAGACCCAAGGTGTGGAATCCAAGGAACAAGGAAACCCAGCTCAAGTGAGAGATGATTGCTTCCTTGTGAGCCAATACCCGTGCCAACACATTGTTCTTATTCGCTTCCGGGTCGTAGTCTCGCACCAGGAAGATTGCTCCGTGGGCGAAGGCTCCAACCATCAAGAAGCCAGCAATATATTGGTGGTGAGTATACAACGCCGCCTGAGTGGTATAATCCCGCGCCATGAAGGCATAAGGAGGCAGCGAATACATGTGCTGCGCCACCAGCGAGGTCACTACCCCTAAGCAAGCCAAGTGCCAGCCTAACTGGAAGTGCAGCGAGTTGTTATAGGTGTCGTAGATTCCTTTGTGACCTTCACCCAACATGCCACCAAACGGGGTTCCCGGTGGGGGATTGTGCGTTGCCAAGATGTCTTTCATGCTGTGTCCAATACCGAAGTTCGTCCGGTACATGTGACCTGCAATGATAAACAAGACAGCTATCGCTAGGTGGTGGTGAGCAATATCGGTCAGCCACAGGGATTCGGTCTGGGGGTGGAACCCACCTAAGAAGGTTAGAATCGCAGACCCGGCGCCTTCAGAGGTACCAAAAATATGGTTTGCCGTATCTGGATTCTGGGCATAAACGCCCCAGTTCCCCGTGAAAAACGGACCCAAACCCGCTGGGTGTGGCTTGACGGACAGGAAGTTATCCCAGCCAACATGCTGTCCCCGAGCTTCGGGAATCGCAACGTGAACCAGGTGACCTGTCCATGCTAAGGAACTCACCCCAAACAAACCCGCTAGGTGGTGGTTTAGGCGAGACTCAGCATTCTTAAACCAAGCCAAGCTAGGACGGAACTTGGGTTGTAAGTGCAGCCAACCTGCAAACAGGAAGACGGCAGATAGCACCAAGAGGAATAATGCCCCTTGATACAGATCCCCATTTGTCCGCATCCCCACGGTGTACCACCAGTGGTACACCCCAGAGTAAGCAATATCAACAGGATTGGACGCACCGGCTTGAGTAAACGCATCGACAGCCGATTGACCGAATTGAGGGTCCCAAATCGCGTGTGCGATCGGACGGACGTTGAGCGGATCTTTAATCCACTGTTCAAAGTTGCCTTGCCAGGCGACGTGGAACAGACTGCCAGAAGTCCACAGGAAAATGATTGCAAGATGACCGAAGTGAGAGGCGAAAATCTTCTGATAAAGATTTTCCTCCGTCATGCCATCATGGCTCTCAAAGTCATGGGCGGTGGCAATTCCGTACCAGATTCGACGTGTAGTCGGATCTTGAGCGAGATCCTGGCTAAATTTCGGAAATTTTGTTGCCATCTGTCTTTCTTTAGGAAATCCTACAGAGACTTATGCTTTTGCTGCTCGTTTTCTGTCTTTTGTGACCCCCTGGAACCGAAGTTCCAGGTTGGGATAGGGTCTAGACAGGCAAGACCTTCTGTCTTGCTTTATAGTGCTTTCGATTCAAACAGCCGTCATCCGACTGCTAGGATTCGTGCCAGGAAGAATGCCCAAGTGGTGACAATTCCTCCTAGGAGGTAGTGAGCTACCCCCACAGCCCGACCCTGAATAATGCTCAGAGCGCGAGGCTGAATAGCTGGAGCCACTTTTAGTTTATTATGCGCCCAAACGATGGATTCGATCAGCTCTTGCCAGTAGCCGCGACCACTGAACAGGAACATCAAGCTGAATGCCCAAACAAAGTGAGCGCCTAAGAACAGGATGCCATAAGCTGACAACGCTGTGCCGTAGGAGTTGATCACCTGAGAGGCTTGCGCCCAGAGGAAGTCACGCAACCAACCGTTAATCGTAATTGCGCTCGCGGCAAAGTTACCGCCCGTGATATGAGACACGGTACCATCCGGTGCGACTGTACCCCAAACATCAGACTGCATCTTCCAGCTAAAGTGGAAAATCACAATCGAGATGCAGTTATACATCCAGAACAGACCAAGGAAGACGTGATCCCAAGCCGATACTTGGCAAGTACCACCCCGACCTGGACCATCGCAGGGGAAGCGGAAGCCGAGTGCAGATTTGTCAGGAATCAAACGAGAGTTCCGGGCATATAGCACACCTTTGAGCAGAATCAGTGCGGTGACATGAATCTGGAAGGCGTGAATATGGTGGATCATGAAGTCCGCCGTTCCTAGCGCAATTGGCATCATTGCCACTTTGCCACCCACTGCGACAATCCCGCCACCAAAGGCATAGCTAACGGGTTCCAACGCATTAGGCGCAGTTCCTCCAGGTGCTAGGGTATGGATATTTTGTACCCACTGGGCAAATATCGGTTGCAACTGGATTCCCGTATCGGAGAACATATCTTGAGGACGACCAAAAGCCCGCATCGTGTCGTTGTGAACGTACAGACCGAAGCTGTGGAAGCCCAAGAAAATGCACACCCAGTTGAGGTGAGATATAATTGCATCCCGGTGACGGATCACCCGATCCAGAAGGTTATTCTGGTTAACTACCGGGTCGTAGTCCCGCACCATGAAAATCCCCGCATGAGCCGCACCGCCAACGATACAGAATGCCCCAATCCACATGTGGTGGGTAAAGATGGACAACTGTGTACCATAGTCTGTGGCTAAGTACGGATACGGAGGCATCGCGTACATGTGGTGAGCCACGATAATGGTCAGCGAACCCAGCATTGCCAAGTTAACGGCTAGTTGAGCGTGCCACGACCGGGTCAGGTTTTCGTAGAGACCTTTGTGTCCTTCACCAGTGAATGGACCTTTGTGGTTCTCTAGAATTTGCTTCATGGTGTGACCGATGCCCCAGTTCGTCCGGTACATGTGACCGGCGATGATGAACAGAACCGCGATCGCTAAGTGGTGATGCGCGGTATCTGAGAGCCACAAGCCACCCGTCGTTGGGTTTAAGCCACCTTTAAAGGTTAGGAAGTCCGAATATACCCCCCAGTTCAGGGTGAAGAACGGCTTCAACCCTTGCTCGAAACTGGGATATAACTCTGCCATCAAGCTCTTGTTCAGGATGAACTCGTGAGGCAGGGGAATATCTTTTGGAGCAACCCCAGCATCGAGTAGCTTGTTGATCGGCAGAGAGACATGAATCTGGTGACCCGCCCAACCTAATGAGCCACAACCTAACAATCCAGCTAAGTGGTGGTTCATCATGGACTCTACATTCTGAAACCATTCCAACTTAGGCGCCCGCTTGTGGTAGTGGAACCAGCCAGCAAACAGCATCAGGGCTGCCATGACTAGACCACCAATAGCGGTGCAGTAGAGTTGGAATTCATTTGTGATTCCAGATGCACGCCAGATTTGGAAGAATCCTGACGTGATTTGAATGCCGTGGAAGCCGCCACCGACATCCGCATTTAAAATGTCTTGACCCACAATGGGCCAGACCACTTGAGCACTTGGCTTGATATTGATCGGATCAGTAAGCCAAGCTTCGTAGTTGGAAAACCGAGCGCCATGGAAATACATGCCGCTCAACCAGACAAAAATAACCGCTAAGTGACCGAAGTGAGCGCTAAAAATTTTGCGCGATACATCTTCTAGGTCACTGGTATGACTATCGAAATCATGAGCGTTCGCGTGCAGGTTCCAAATCCACGTAGTGGTTTTTGGTCCCTTGGCTAGGGTACGGTCAAAATGACCAGGTTTAGACCACTTCTCAAATGAAGTAGGAACTGGATCTTTATCAACCGTTACCTTTGCCTTCGTGTCCCGCTCAGGAGGGCTGATTGTCATCAGGAGTCTCCTCTCTATACAAGGAACAAGAAATATCCCAAAGGAAGTTTGCTTTTTTATCAATTTAGCGGAAAGCACCGCTTTTGTGCGTAACTTTCCTGGAAAAACGATATCCCCTTTGAAATTCAGAGGATACTCTTTTGTTGATGATAGGTCTTGCTGGAGGAAGTCTTGGGTTGCACTTAACAAAAATTCAAATTTCAGCAAATCAAGGTCTACTTTGGGTTTTGCTGTAAGTAAACTCCCCAAAAAGTCAAGAGTGTGGTCGGTAAATTTTACAAAACTCAACAATTGAGAGATTTAATCTCAGATTCGTCCGTCATTCGTCATACTCGCTTTCCTTGAGAAGCAAGCTACGTCATTTGTTGATTCACAAACCGATTTCCCATGCACCTGCGCCCCTTTGTTCCCCATCTCCCTCATCCATCAGTATCAGTAGAGGATGAGCCATTGTTCGCTATAGTTCCTAATGAGCAGAATTAGTTGAGGAGATGGTGTTTTGGCTAGGAATCTCTGGTGGAAAACAGTGAGGGCAATTTGTTCAGTCTTGCTGGTGGTGGTGCTTATAGCGGGACTCGTGGCATGTGGCGGAAGCGCACAGACGTTACAACCACTTGAAGATGAAGCCCCATCGCCAACCGAGCCAGTGGCACGACTATCAGAAGTCGCACCGCCCCCAGTCATTCAGCAACTGAATCGCCGCCTAGAAACCTATCAACCTCAAGTCACCATCCTGAGTCCCACTCCGGATCAAATTCTTCAAGACACCACCGTCTCCGTACAATTGCAGGTGCAAGACTTGCCCCTGTTCAAAAACCCGGAATTAGACATGGGTCCTCATCTGCATCTGATTCTTGACAATCAGCCCTATATTCCGGTTTACGACATAGAAAAACCCTTTGTCTTTGAGGACTTATCCCCCGGAACCCATACTCTGAGAGTTTTTGCGGCTCGTCCTTGGCATGAAAGCTTTAAAAATGAAGGCGCTTATGCTCAGACCAGATTTCACCTATTTACCAAAACTGACGATAATAATCCGGCGTCTAACCTTCCTCTATTAACCTATAGCCGTCCCAAAGGTAGCTATGGTGCTGAGCCTATCCTGCTCGACTTCTATGTGACTAATGCTCCACTCCACCTCGTCGCCCAGGAAAACCCAGAAGACGAGATAGTAGATTGGCAAATTCGCGTCACCATCAATGGTGAAAGTTTTACCCTAGATCTTTGGCACTCCGTTTATCTCAAAGGCTTTAAACCCGGTAAAAACTGGGTGCAGCTAGAGTTCCTGGATGAGCAAGGAAATCCAGTTAAAAACACTTACAACAACACAGCGCGGCTAATTAGTTACCAGCCAGGGGGCAATGACACCCTATCCCAATTAATGCGGAACGAGCTTTCTGCTGAAGTCGCCCGTAGCATTATCGATCCCAACTATAAAGTTCAAGCCACACCAACACCCACGCCAGAAGTAACCCCCACACCTACACCTGCACCCACTCCATCGCCTACAGTAGAGCCAACACCAATACCGTCAGTGTCTCCCACTCCTGTTGAAGAAATACCAACGGCTGAACCAGAGATACCCCAAGAAATTCCCGCCCCTGAACCCGAAACACCTGTTGAAGAAATACCAACAACTGAACCAGAGATACCCCAAGAAATTCCCGCCCCTGAACCCGAAACACTTGTCGAAGAAAAACCAATACCTGAACCCAAGACAGGGGAAGAATCTCCCACAGCCGTAGAACCCGCTACGCCAGATGAAACCGTCCCCTCAGCTACAGACTTGGAAACTCCTGAAGCCAAACCTACAGAAAAATCTCCAGCCCGTGGCTTTCTGAATCGCTTCTATCAAAACATCAGGGAACGATTCCAAAAACCCACAGTATCTCCTACCCCATCCACTGAACAACCAGAAGAACCAGAAACACCGTCACCTGAACCTGAAGTTTTGCTAGAGGAAACGGAGTCGCAGCCAGAACCGCAAGCGGATACAGAATTTGTCACTCCACCCCAGACAACTCTTGATGAAGCATCGGATATCGTTACAGAGGAAACCGAATCTCAGTCAGAACCCGAAGCATCTACACCCCTGGATAAAACCCAAACATCCTCAGAGAAACCGCAAGCAGATAAAGAACCTGTAACTCCACCCCAAACAACTCTTGATGAAGCATCGGATATCGTTACAGAGGAAACCGAATCTCAGTCAGAAACGGAAGTATCGACATCCCTCGATAAAACCCAAACATCCTCAGAGGAACCTCAAGCGGATACAAAACCTGTAACTCCAAAACTCAAAACTCCCTCACCGCCATCCCAGGTGGTTCCAGAGGACACAGAATCGAACCCACAGACAACTCAAACCACCCCAGAAGAGGTGAAAGAAAAATCGGTAACTCCCGATGAATCGTTACCTGCGGAACCTCCTTCATCGGAGGAGGAAACCCCCATTCCCTCGCCAAACCCAACAATTAAACCCGTCATTCCTGACACTGACTTGCCACCAACCTTGCCCGAATTAATTGAAAAATAATGGGAAGTCTAGAAACCTTAGTCGGGGCGGGTTTAGCCACATCTGGGTACAACCGAAAAGATAGTCGTGAAACCCGCCCCTACACACCCTGGGAAAACGGAAGGTGAACGTTAGGTTAGGATCTGAGCAATAAACAATCAACAATCAACAATCACTGAAAATCGCATGACACCAAGGGTTCGAGCGCCAGAACTTCCCCAAGACGGCATCTGGTTCAATACGGATCACCCACTTTCTCTGAAGTATTTAAAAGGGCGAGTGGTGATTCTTGACTTTTGGACGTACTGCTGTATTAACTGCCTCCATGTTCTGCCAGACTTAAACTATTTAGAACAAAAATATAAAGATAGTCTTACCGTTATTGGTATTCATTCATCTAAATTTGATAACGAAAAAGACGCGGAAAATATTCGTCAGGCAATTCTTCGCTACAATGTCGAGCATCCCGTTGTTGTAGACTCTACTTTTAATCTGTGGCAGCAATATGCAGTTCGGGCGTGGCCCACGTTAGTCGTGATTGACCCTGAAGGTTATGTGATTAGAGATGTTGCGGGGGAAGGAAATCGAGCAGTTCTCGAGCAACTTATTGGGGAACTGATCCAGAAACACCAGCAAAAAGACACAATAACGATGCAGCCACTTCATTTCACCTTGGAAAAACAGCGACACCCCCTCACCAATCCCTTAGCATTTCCTGGAAAAGTCCTTGCTGATGAATTTAGCGATCGCCTATTTATTGCTGACTCGGGTCATCATCGAATTGTGGTAAGTAATTTGGCAGGTGAGGTATTAAATATTATTGGTACAGGTGAACCAGGATTGACGGATGGCACTTTTACTGAAGCCCAATTTTTTGCGCCTCAAGGTATCACGCTAGATCCCAAAAATCAACGTCTCTACGTGGCGGATACAGAAAATCATTGCTTGCGATGCATTCATCTAGAAACTGAGCAAGTTGAAACCATTGCGGGTACTGGTGAGCAAAGTCGCCAGATTCAACCCCATAGCGGCTTAGGGTTACAAACAGCATTGAATTCACCGTGGGATATTGAAAAAATTGATAATCGCCTTTTGATTGCGATGGCGGGTTCCCACCAAATCTGGGAAATGCAGCTTGAAACGGGTGAGATTGGCACTTACGCGGGGACAGGTGCAGAAGCCTGTATAGATGGGTCACTCCAGGAAGCAGCCTTTGCTCAACCCAGTGGGATTACCAGCGATGGACGAGAACTCTACGTGGCTGATAGTGAGGTGAGTTCGATTCGGGGAGTGGGTCTGATTAATAATTTACCCGTGCGGACAATTTGTGGCAGTGGTGAACTGTTTGAATTTGGCGATCGCGATGGTCAAAAGTCAGAGGTACGACTCCAGCACTGTTTAGGCGTGGAATATACCCAAAATTACCTCTGGGTCGCAGATACTTATAATCATAAAATCAAGCGCGTCGATCCGAGTACGGGTAGCTGTCAGACCTTGTTAGGTAACGGTCAAGCCGGACACCGCGACGGTCAGAGTCATGAGGCGCAGTTTGCCGAGCCCTCTGGAGTCAGTGCGATCGCGGCTCGTCTCTATATTGCTGACACGAATAATCATGCCATCCGTTGTGTTGATCTAGGTACGTTAGAAGTGACCACTTTAAATTTGAGCGGGTATCAGATCTAATATCTTCACTCAAAAACAAGGATTCACAGTTCAAGAAATCTGAAACCTTGCCACCAAACATTTATGTCATACAACCCCCACAAACACCACCGCCGTTCTATTCGCCTCAAAGGGTACGACTACACCTAACCTAGAGGACACGATAATATCGTATCCCTACCCAATCAATTATCTCGCTTGTTATGGTAGGGGTACGGTAAGCGCACTGACCATAAAAACGCGATCGCCTTTGGGTTAACCTCTCAAATTGACGCTACACTCTTCGCTCAACCTTCCATTGCTAGAATACTGAAAAGCTTCAAAGCGTAAGGCGATATGACTTATTTTCTTGTCATCTGTGAATCACACTGAAACTCGACAACTCGGATTCTTTTCCCTGGCGGCTTTACTGGTATCGGCACATTATGGTTTGGGATTTGTTCTCGGAACTGCCGAAAAAGCCTTGACCTTGGGTTGGGCGGGTAGCCTCTATCCGATTTCTATTGCCCTCGGTACCCTTATCCTCCTGGCATTTGCCAGATTCTATTGGCGGTCAGTTGAACCAATCTGGACACTACTGGGAAATCGCTACGGACATCCCGTCAAAGTATTGGTGGGAACTATGTCCTGGTTATCGCTAATTGGGATTTTTGCGGTGCAAATTATTGCTGGTGCATTTATCCTCAAAGTCTTAAATGTACCCGTGCAGCCCAGTATGCTAGGCTTAGCACTGGTCTTTCTGCTCTCTTCTCTACTCCCAATTGAGAAAGCCAGTTGGCTATTCCGGGGATTATTGGGATTCAATATCCTGGCATTATTGTACGCGATCGCGAAATTGCACGCTGTTCCCCTCTATTTACACGCCCCAGTAGATTTCATTCCCGCACTTCACCAGATGAGTCTCCCTTCTTTACTCGGCATCTCCTTATCGACAGTATTGCTGGTGTTAATTGATATGAAATATCACCAATTTGTCGTACAAGCTAAGGATTTACGCAACCTCTATCTGGGCTGTATTTTGGCGGCTATATTATTTCTGTTTCTGGCATTATTACCGTCTGCTGTAGTAATTGCTAGCCAAAGGGCTGGGATTTTGCCCACCGATATTGATGGAAAAGAAATAATTCCTTGGATTTTATTATGGCTGGGTGGAGGCGCTACTCAATGGGGGGGACAGTTGTTGATTTTATCGTTAATCGTACCCGCTTTAGGAGTCGGTAGTAGTATTTTGCGGGTGCAAACTAAGGTTGTTTTGGACTTTGAGTTGATTCCCGCTTCTCAACTGAATCGACTACTTGTTTCCATAATCAATACAGGCTTAGGATTAGCCGTCGCCTTGAAAGGCGGTGAAATTATCAGTTTAATTGTCTTATTTTATGCCCTATATGTAGCAACTGTTTGGGTTCCCTTTGCGGCTTACCTCGTCGCTGAAACTGGACGCTATAAGTTCGCCGCGAGTAGTGTCCGACTGGCATTAATCATCAGTGGTTTGTCGGCATTGTCAATGCTGATCTTGACCCTGACGAAACCAGACGCAGCTTTTTTTCACAGTGCTGAGTTAAGTATTATCATGTTGGGCATGGGGTTTGGTTGCTTGGGGTTAGGCTTAGGCGAGATAATTGAGAAGTATTTACCTATTTCTACCATCAAAGAAGATCGGCACAACCATCTCAGCACTCAGCACCCGCAACAACTCAAGACACCCACCCTTACTCAAAAAAATTAGTGGTGAAGTATTAATTACCGTCAAGCTAGGCACGATCTAAATCCTGCTCCAAATCATCAAAATCTACCTGAAAAAAATCGATTTTATGCCGAGCCAAAACTTCCAGGAAATCCCGAAGATTTAACCCAGCTATCTGTGCCGCTTTCTCCTGAGACACTTCACCCTGCTGATACCAAAAAATCGCTGCTGCCAAACGCATCTCTTTCCCAAACTCCTGGGGAGACTTACGCCGTGCTTACAATATTTCCTCAGATAAATTAAGAATAATTTGAAGCATTTTATTTGAACTTAAAATGCTTCAGCAGAACATCAAAAAGACTCCGTGGTGGCAAATGCGAGTATTTTAGTCTGCTGATTAAATCGGTTTAGGATAAATGAAAGTCGGATGATTTACACCACAGCTTGCAGGGCACGATACCATCGTGCCCCTACCCAATCCATTCTCTCGCTTGTTATGGTAGGGACACGGCATTGCCGTGTCCTCTTCTGTGCAGCATTATCCAGAAAATGAAGATGTAGAGACGTTGCATGCAACGTCTCTACAATATTGCTTTCTTCGGCTTATAGGTAGAAGCAACGTGCAATTCTTTTAACTGATTCTCTCCCACCTTGGCGGGTGCTTCCGTTAACAAACAACTGGCTTGCTGCGTCTTGGGAAACGCAATCACATCCCGAATCGATTCTTCCCCCGCTAACAACATAACCAACCGATCCAACCCATACGCAATTCCGCCATGAGGAGGTGCGCCATAATCAAACGCTTCCAGTAAGAAGCCAAATTTATTTTGAGCCTCTTCTGGCGACAAGCCGATCGCGTCGAATACTCGTCTCTGAATATCGGGTTGGTACATCCGCAAACTGCCGCCGCCGACTTCATAGCCGTTATACACTAAATCATACGCTTGCGCCCTTGCCGTTTTCAGGTCATCGATATCATCGGGGTGGGGCGCGGTAAAGGGGTGATGAATTGCCTCTAAGCGTTTCTCATCCGCATTCCATTCAAACATCGGATAATCTGTCACCCAGAGTAAATTAATTTTCGTCGGGTTAATCAGTCCCAACTCCTGACCCAATACCTGGCGCAGGCGATCCAAGGTTTTATTTACCACATCGGTATCACCCGCACCAAACAGCAGTAAATGACCGGGTTTCGCCCCTGTCATCTCTAGCAGTTTCTGTTTCACCTCCTCAGTGAGATTGTCTTTAATCGCCCCAATCGTGTCAATTTCCCAGTTGTCTCGCACCCGAATATAAGCTAAACCCTTAGCGCCTGCTGCGGCGGCTTCGTTAAATAAGTCACCACTCTTACCGGGTTTAATTCGCACGTTGGAAATTTTGTCGTTACCGCCAGGAATGGGTAATACTTTTACCTTACCCCCAGCCGCTACTGCACCGGAAAATACCTTAAATCCAGAGTCTTTCAGCAACTCTGAGACATCTACCAATTCCAAGCCAAAGCGGGTATCGGGTTTATCCGTACCATAGCGTTCCATGACTTCAGTGTAGGTGAGGTGGGGAAAAGGGCGGGGAATCTCAATCCCTTTTACTGTTTTAAAGATATGACAGACCAACCCTTCATTAAGCTGGAGAATCTCCTCCTGGGACATAAAACTCATTTCCATGTCCAACTGGGTAAACTCTGGCTGACGATCTGCCCTTAAATCTTCATCCCGAAAGCAACGGGCAATCTGATAGTAACGGTCTAATCCCGCAACCATCAACAATTGCTTGAATAATTGCGGCGATTGTGGTAGTGCGTACCATTCCCCTGGATTCACACGAGAGGGAACCAAATAGTCTCTCGCCCCTTCCGGTGTGGAACGGGTTAACATGGGGGTTTCCACCTCAATGAACCTTTGCTCATCTTCTAAATAACGGCGAATCGCCTTAATCACCTCATGGCGCAATTCTATATTTTGGCGCATGCGATCGCGGCGAATATCCAAATACCGATATTTGAGGCGCAATTCTTCCCGCACGGTTTCGGCGTCGGCGGTAGAAACCTGAAACGGTAACTGCTTACGAACCGTATTCAACGGTTTAATCTGATCCGCATACACTTCCACTTCACCCGTGGATAAATTAGGGTTGAGCGAATCATCTGGACGCCGACTCACACGCCCAGTAATTTGCACCACATACTCATTCCGCACGGCTTCTGCATTCTGATAAGAATCCGGCGTGCGCTGAGGATCACTAACAATCTGCACAATACCCGTGCGATCGCGCAAATCTAAAAATATCACCCCCCCATGGTCACGTCGCCGATCTACCCAACCACAGAGGGTAACGGTTTCACCAACATGGTTACTTCGCAATTCGCCGCAATAATGAGTCCGCATAGCCGATGAAAAAATAAGTGCTTTGACAGAGAGGAACGTCTAAGGTAACAAAATGTGAAAGCTTTGCCCATTATCCTGCATTCAGCAATCATTGTCTGTGTCTTCCAACCAACTTCATCATCTCTGGATAGAGGAAGATACCGATCCCACCAAATATCCTAAGCAAACTCTACCGATCGGAGGGCGATCCCTGTTTGTAAACTTTGGTAAACATAAGAGTAGAGATATTTTGTTGTAACAAAGGAAATAAAAAATATGGCTTCTACTCAACCGACTGGTGTAACCCCTGCCCGTTCTCAGGAGACGAAAAACGTAGCCCAAGCATTTGAGGGCTTGGGTACAGATGACAAACTAGCGTTACTTTACTACATCTACGAAAAAATGGGCGATTCGATCACACCGGCTGCACCCACGGCGGCTGATGCGGAAATCTCCCCCCAACTGATGCAAGACTTCTTTAACCTTTCCGATGATCAGCAGCTAGCCGCCATGGGAGAAATTGTCAATCGTGAAGATACACAAGTATCACGGGCATATGGGGCATTGAGTGAAAATAACCAATTGTTAGCCTGGTACGCATGGGCGCAAGGAATGGGTGATACTGTTGTCGATATCCCCCGCAACTATAAAGCGAGTCCAGAGGTAAATCGGATTCTATCCCAAATCGAAAATCTAGATTTCGAGGGACAAATCTCTTGCCTACGCCAAGTCGCTGGAGATATGGGTTATAGTCCCATTCAACCCATTCCCAGCCAGGAAGAAACGGGAAAAACCCCCAGTTTATAGATAGTAGGGGCTTGGTTCCCAAGCCCCCTATCCGACATCGACAGAACGTGATTGTTGACACCCTCCCCCGGCTAAAGAGCGCGGGGGATTCCTCACCACGCCACCTTTAGCCGGGGTGGTCGCTGATTGGGGTTGACGCTTCGCTGAAGGTTGCCTCCAAATGAGGTCTTACACCCTCTCCACGTCCGTTTATAGTCTCGGAATGCCCTCCCGCGACTTGTATTTACATTAC
>NZ_JAVKEW010000103.1:0-38362 GCF_040226375.1 Coleofasciculus sp. G2-EDA-02
AAAATCAGGCAAACCACTAATGCCCACCAAACCTAGCCGTGCTAGACGTTGGCTAAAGGAGGGTAAAGCCAAAGTGGTACACAACGACTTGGTGTTCTGGAGACACCGAGAAACAAGTTTCAGTTAGCGATATTAACTGGAAACGACTAGGGCAATTTAGCGCCAAAAAAGTCCAGTTGTTGCAGCGAAGCACGGGGTTAATCGTCGTGCCTTCACCTGGACCGTTCAAATCTCACCACATTGAGTGGTTCGGTTTGACCTCTATCCCTCCCCAACCTGCTTCGCTGAGGTTGGGGTCTCACGAGGTAAAGCGATGAATTGTGATCCGAATTTACTGGGTATCGGTAGGTTCTGTAGAGGTTTGAGGTAACGGACAACAACAGCGATCGCGCACCAACCGCATATAGTCTTTTTGATGTAACGATTCTGGGAGACGAGAAGATTCTCTTGTCTGATTTTTTGGATCGGGAGAATGATCGCGATCGCCACCCTCTCTATTTTCCCCGTGACGAAGGCGTTGGTGAATCGCACTCAAGCGATTCTGAGTATTGATCGGTTCTCGCGGCGTGGGTAAATCCGTATTGGGCCAATTGGATAAATCGTTACAGGTGCAAGACTCTGGCGGTGATCCCACGTTGAACATAGGAACGGGCATATCACAGCGGGAACAGGGTTCAAGGTCCCACTTTGATGTCAACAATTCAGAAACCGTTTGACTGGTTCCTTTGAGATAACAATCCCCGCTTTCTGGTGAAAGTAGATATTGCCAGAGTTCCTCAAACTCCTGACTATAGCGATCGCCAGCAATGATTCGCTGCGGTTGCAGCACGTTTTCACCATTGCGGACGACAACTTTTTTGCCAACCTGAAACCAATAGGCTAGGTAACGTTTGACTTGCTGTTCAGATGCCATAGAATATATTAGACCTCAGCAGCAATAGCTGCTTTATTATTACCGTCTGTATTTCTATGGTAGCGATTCCCGTGATAGCGGTGATCCCAGGGTGCTGAGATTAAGCACATGACCGCCCGTAACCAAATAAACGGGGTTTGCCATAATACCCAACTGACGCACGACTTGACCGAGGCGATCGCGAAAGGTTCTGCCTATGGGATAAGCCGGAACCACACCCCAACCTGTCTCTTCAGCAACCAGAATTATGGTGGCTGAGGTTTGGCTGACACAGCTTAAGAGGGTATCTGTAGTATCCTGCCAACTAGAATCCTCTTGTTCCAGGCAATTGGCAACCCAGGTTCCCAAAGAGTCAATTAACAGACAGTAATCCTGTTGATCCCACTCCAGAATTGTCTGTGCTAATTCTATTGGTGTCCAGATCAATGTCCACTCGGCAGGGCGTCTCTGTTGATGCTTCTCAATCCGGGCAACCCATTCCAAATCGTTAGGATCAACCTGTGCCGTTGCCACATAAACGACCTGCTTATCCGTCTGTTGGGCTAACTGTTCTGCCCATTCACTTTTTCCAGAACGTGCTGGACCTGTGACCAGGATAAGCTGACCCATGGATAGTATCGTTCCTGCGATCGCTTTCGTCTGCCATAATCAATTTTACTGGACAATGACCAAAAATTGGCGATTTGCCGAATCCATTCCCGGATTGGTTAAAAATTGAACGAAATAGTTGAGCGCGGTCCCCATCTAGAATCTTTGATTTAGATGGGGGAAAGCGAAACGAAGATGATAAGCGGTAGCATCCTTAGTCTGGTTTTTCCTGGTTTTTCACATACTTTAGGAGTTTGTATAGGGTTGCCCCGGCTCCGACTGTAATTAGGGCATAGCTACTAGCCCAAAATATGTTTGGGTGACCAGTAAAACTGTTTGAGATGCTGTTAATAATTAGAGCGAGTCTTAAGCCTTGTTGTGGTCATATAGCTGATTTTGTAACTAAGTTGACAACTAAGCCATTCAATTGTAACATTATATCCATAGAGGCTTAGGTCGAGGCTATGGTCAAGAAAAAGGCTAAAAAGCAATCCAAGCGGAAAAAGACACAAAAAGAGCCAAACATCAGAACCGATGTTTGGCAATTAGTCATGACGCAAGAGCAGCGACGATTAGCAGTCTTGACCGTAGCGGAATATCGACTTTTTCTGAAGCCGTTGGTACTCATTAGCTATTGGAATTGGGGAAATCTCTCTGGGCTAAACAGTTCCGAGAGAGTCAATGCTTTAGAAAAGCTGATTCACAAGACAGTAAACAACCCCAACCCTAAATACTATTGGTACTTCCACAAAGCTATCAGCAATCATCCTTCATTCCGCAAGTTTCCCAGCTACCTAAGACGTGCTGCAATTCAAGATGCACTAGGCATTGTTAGTAGCTTTGTTACTCGTTGGGACGATTGGAAGAGAGGGGAACGGAGGCATCGACACGACAAAGCTCCCAGGTTGACCTCAATGTGCAACAGCTATCCAGCAATGTACAAGGGTCAACAAATTAAGTACCATTCCAACTTCAATATAGTAGAACTAAAAATATGGAATGGTGTTGATTGGGTTTGGATGCAAGGTGTTTCCATCAAAAAGCATGGAAAAAGTCGGCACACCAGGGAAGGAGCAAGACTGTTGTCCCCTGCTCTGATTGCTAATAAGCGAATTGTTCATCTTTCCATGCCTGTTGAGGTTAACCCTCAACCTCTACCTGATTCAGACTATGTTTGTGCTATTGACATTGGCATAAACACAACAGCAACCTGCTCAATAGTTGGCAAGGACGGTACTGTAAAAGCTAGGAAATTTATCAATCCGGCTAGAGACATAGACCGTCGTGACCAACGTAAGCAGCGTATTGCTACTAAGTCCAAACTAACTCGGAAAATCATCAACCAGGATTTGCCTAAGGGCTTCTGCCAAGGTTTGTATCGAAAGTCTAAAAACATCAACAACCACATTGCTCAAACCGTTTCGAGGCAGATTGTTGAGTTTGCCCAAAAACATCATGTTAGCGTGATGGTATTTGAGGACTTGTCGAATTGGAAAGCTAAAGGCGGGAAGCATGGGTCTTTACAGAAACAGCGCTTCCACCAATGGTGCAAGGACAAACTGGTTGAGTTAACTATTCAGAAATTCTCCGAGTTAGGTGGAAAGGTAAACAAAGTCAACGCTAAGTACACCAGTGCTTATGCCTTTGACGGTAGCGGGAAAATTAAGCGGAGTAACAAGAAGTATTCCCAAGCTGTATTTCAGGATGGGAAGCGCTACAACGCCGACTTATCCGCTTCCTACAACATCGGTGCCAGATATTGGTATGCGGTATTAACTAATAGTAAATTTACTAGGGTCTGGGCAGGCAGAAGCTCCTCCCAGACGCTGGGAACGCCAGTGACGCTCAGTACCCTTTGGGAGCTGAGTAAAGCCTAGCATAAGAATCCCCAGCTGGAATTTTTAATTTAGCTGGGGTGCGTTCAATAAGTGGGTGGCAATGTCCCAAAACCAAACCCTAAGGACTTCATCTGCTGCATTAAGCGTGATTTTTGCCCAGTGGCATCAGAAACATGAAACCAGAACTGCAACGGATCGAAAGCACTCTATCTCAGTTAGCCCAGGATGACAAAACCTCATCCACGGCTGTGGCGTCCCCAACAGACTCAACTGACAGCAATTCCCGTGACTCCGCCAAAGGAAAAGAGCCTTCATTTTCGATTAGTGTTACGCCATTCCCGGCTCAAAAACAGCAAAGTAAAACTCCTACACTACCTAAACTTAAATCCGCTAGCTTCAGTGAACATCGCCATAGCGCCAATCCCGCATTGGCAATGAACCTGCTTAAAGAAATTGAAGAGATTGTCTCAGGTTGGCAGAACCAACTGCACAGGATTGTGCGCCAAATTCAAGATATTTATATGGATGGACCCATCGTTGAGGGTTGGTTAGAATCTCATGCCCGTCAACCTGAAGCTGATCACCCAGGAGTACGTCGTGCTGAGGTGGATCGACTCATGGACTACGTAACCCAACCGTGGCATCAATCTGATACTGATACTAATGTCACCTGTGAATCCCCCCGTGCGGGTTATCGCCTTTGTGGTTTGGATACTGATGGGCAGTTTTGGGTGCGTATCTGTCCTGCGGATCAAGTCCCTAGTGTTAGTTTAGCGATCGCGCGTTATCAGAAGCTACGACAGCTACTGAGTCGCAAAAATGATCTGGAAACGCGCCTAAGCCAGCTTGCAGAAACCCTAGCGGTGTTGCATGCTCATCTCGGTAACGATTGAGGGGTTCAACAGAAAGTTGGCAGGTTAGTGAGTGAGGAAGCTATAACATTGATAGAACGTAATGGCACATCTATCACTGTTTCCCATCCCTGATCCAGGTCAAATTCTTTAACTGAGAATTGTACTGTAGCCTATCCCACCAGAAGAAAGACGCTTAAGACGCTAAACTATGGCTATGGATTGGAGCATCTAGCCAAAGGTTCGTTTAGTAAGCTGGGATGGTATGGTCAAGGTGGCAAAATCTCATGCTCCTATCAAGGAATTGGGAAAATGCCACAATTTTCAACATTTATCACAGTTCCACTCGCCCAAACTCGCTCAGGTTTTGAATCCTGTTTATTTTAGGGTTCAAAATGTAAGTCAAACGTTCCCGTTTTTACCGATTAAATATTTTTTAATCATGACCACTACTGATTCTAAAGTTCCCATTTCTGTTCTAATTCCAGCCAAAAACGAAGAAGCTAACCTTCCCGCTTGTCTGGCTAGTGTCGCCCGAGCCGATGAAGTGTTTGTCGTGGATTCTCAAAGTAGCGATCGCTCTATCGAAATTGCCGAAAACGCTGGAGCGAAAGTTGTGCAATTTTATTTCAATGGACATTGGCCCAAAAAGAAAAATTGGAGTTTGGAGAATCTACCCTTTCGCAATGAATGGGTGCTGATTGTAGATTGCGATGAACGCATTCCCCCGGCACTTTGGGATGAAATTGCTACGGCGATTAACGATCCTAACTATGAAGGGTACTATATCAATCGCCGCGTTTATTTCTTAGGCAAGTGGATTCGCCACGGCGGGAAATATCCCGATTGGAATCTGCGCTTGTTTAAACATCAAAAAGGTCGCTACGAAAACCTGGGAACCGAAGGAATCCCCAACACGGGGGATAATGAAGTTCACGAACACGTTATCCTTAAAGGCTTAGTCGGTTATCTCAAAGCGGACATGGATCATATCGATTTCCGAGATATCTACCACTGGCTGGCACGACACAATCGCTATTCCAACTGGGAAGCCCGGGTCTACCTTAATATGCTCACGGGTCATGATGAATCAGGTACGATTGGTGCTAATTTATTTGGTGATGCGGTACAGCGTAAGCGTTTTCTCAGAAAGGTTTGGGTGTGGATGCCATTTAAACCCACCTTGCGGTTCATTATCTTTTATTTTATCCAATTCGGGTTTCTTGATGGTAAGGCAGGTTATATTTACGGGCGTTTGTTGAGTCAATACGAATATCAAATTGGTGTCAAACTCTACGAATTACGCAAGTTTGGCGGTCAGCTGAATCCAGAGGTGGAAACATCAGCCGTTTCATCTGCGAAATCTCCGGCGACTTCTGTGGTTTCTCCCAAGCCCTAATCGACTGTTACAAGGTTCAAATTGCTGATTAATATTTGGTGAAAAGAAATAGGACACAGAAAACTGGCTCAACAGGGAAAATAGGTGATATTAAGGGGTTTTAGCTTGCCACTTTACTGTATTGATTGAACCAGGGAAAAATCCAATAACTGATTAGCCAAGAATCTAAAATCTAAAATGGTATAAGTATCTATGAGCCGAGACTTAGACACCACTGTTCCAGATTTAACCGAACCTCCTGTTTTGGATGACACCCCTTTAGTTGATTTGCGAAAGTATGACCAGTCCAACTTTGACCGGGGGCGTTCAAGCTGGTTTGTTTTACTCTGGTGGTTAGTTCAATCTGTTGCTTTTCCGATAAGTCCTCATAATTTCAATGGCTTTCGTTGCTTTTTGCTGCGGTTATTTGGTGCCAAAATTGGTCAAGGGGTACTCATCCGTCCAACTGCTCGCTTTACCTATCCTTGGAAGGTAGAAATCGGAGACTATAGCTGGATTGGGGATGATGTGGTTTTGTACAGCTTAGAGCAGATTCGCATCGGATGTCATTGTGTGATTTCTCAGAAAAGCTATCTTTGCACCGGAAGTCATGATATTCAAGATTCGGCTTTTGGTCTAAAAACGGCGGGAATTAGCATTGGGAACGGAGTTTGGATTGCTACTGATTGTTTTATTGCTCCCGGTGTCCAAATTGGGGCGAATGCAGTGATTGGCGCCCGCAGTAGTGTTTTTAGTAATATTCCGGCTCAACAGGTGTGTTGGGGTACACCTGCTCATCCCCGTTATCTACGACAGATTTAGTTGATCAACTAAATGCTTGAATACTTTACAGGCTCTCTAGAGTTCAAAAGTACAGGCAATTATTTACTTTATAAATAGTCTCCAATATTGCTATATGAATATAAAATATATGAAGAATATTAAAATTTATTTAGACCGTAGTAATCACTACCTTAATGTGCTAATTGTGTGTATAGTGTAATGAACTAAACCATCCTTGGTTTCACTGAAAGTCGGGTCAAATGCTCTTGTAAATTTATCAAAAATACATGGGAACAAACAAAATCAAGCCCCTTAATTTTTCTGGTACATACATAGATGCGAAGTACGTTGAAAATGTGGAAAATTATCCCATTAACAGGCGTACCATTGTCGTCAACCCAGAAGAATCCGATGCTTACCTGAACGAAACGAGTAGGAGCATTATTCCCGCCTTTTCCTCGACAATCCTCAACGATACCATCATCAAGGAAGCAAAATCGTTGCTGTTGCTTGAAGTGGTAGAGACGAAAAACATCGGCAAGATTGTCTTTGAGTCAGGGTGGGATTTGTTAGGCAACTTCCCTGGTGTAGACTTTCCCAAAGATGTACCTCTGTGGAAGTCCCCCCAAGACGAAGCCGGAATCCTAAAAGTTGATCCTTACTTTATGGCAAGGCAATCGAGTCAGCCTGAGCACCAAGAAAAGTTTTCGGTTAAAGTCAACCTCTGGTATGCCCCTTCTCTTACCGATTGTGCTATCCATAACCAACATGACTTCCTTGAAATTCATACCCAAATCTTTGGACGGGGAAGTATGCAGAAGTTCAAAGAGAATGATTTTAGCACTCTCTATGAAGATCTTTTGATGATTGAGGGATACACCCAGATCATTCCCTTTTGTCAAGTTCACAAACAGCAGAAGTATACCTATCCGTGGCATCAATATTACGCGGATACCGATTGCATCTGGATGGCGATCGAATATCACCCAATTAAAAATAGCCACAAAGTCGGAAAAAGGGAATAATTGGGTTAAGGTATATCGAGAAATTTGAACGGGAAACTATTCCCGGTTTGCTCAGTACCAAAACATCCATATCTAAGTTTTGATTTCATGGCAGTATCCATGAAATAATTCTTAATAGTTCCTTTGTTTTTCGGCTTAAAGCTTTTGGCGATAATTCATTCACCATTAGCGTTTCAAGTTTTTTAATCGTGTTTCCCTCGCGACATTATCTGGGAAGTTCCCATATTTTGTTGCGTGACTCTATTCAGAACAGAATTCAACATTTCTTTAATTATTTTTGCCGAGAGAACGTAACATCATGTCCAACGAAATTTTTCCCAGTCATCGGGTTTACAAATTTCTCAAGGTTGAGGAATATTTTGGTCGTTACAAAGAATGGGACAAACTCGGATCAGCTATCAGTCATTCCTTCGAGGCGACTCTAAACACGTTGAGCCTGACATTCAAGAAGGGGGATGGCAGCGATTGCCTGATGTTAATCCAGATCCTTCAGAATGATACATTGCGGGTGCGCTTCAACCCGAAAAAATCAACGGAGGGGGAATATAGCCTTCTTGACCACTTGCTGGAAAACCGTAACTTTGATGAAACAGACGAAGAGTTAATCAAAAATCTACTCTTTGATATAGATTACACAGAAGGGAACGGTCAGGTTGTTTTGACAACTAAGTCTGAGCATAATCCTGTCGTCATGAAAGTGGTTGTTACCTTGGCGCCCTTTGGCATCAAAGTTTTCAACAACTCCACATCCAATGCCAACTATACAGAAATTCCCGTCTGGCAAACCGCAGAACCGGGAATTTACTATACTCCCAATGGTCCTGATGATTATGCCATCATCCAAGCAGTCAAGAGTCCAGCCGATGCCAAGTATATTGGGTTTGGCGAACAGGGAGGAACCAAACTCAGCAAAAATACCGAGCAGTTGAATTATTTCAACTTCGATAATATGCGGTATCGACAGGTCTATGATCGAGGACCTTTAGATAACCGCGAACCCCTTTACCACTCCGAGCCTTTCTTCTATGAGTTTAATGGTATTCCGGGGAGTAAAAACGTCAATGCAGTTCTCCTGGATAACCCCAGTCAAGTCTTCCTTGATATCAACTATAGCAACTCCAGTCGCTATATGTTGGGCACCCGGTTTAACGACCTTGACTATTACGTCTTTATCGCAGAAGATCCCAAGGATATCTTAGATAGCTTTACCGCCATTGTCGGTCGCGCCGAGTTGAAACCGCGTTACGCTTTAGGATATCACCAAGGGTGCTATGGATACGAATGTGCGGCAGATCTGAAGTGGGCGGTTGACAAACATCGGGACTGGCAGATTCCGCTGGATGGGCTGGCTGTGGATGTGGATCTTCAAGATAACTATCGCACGTTCACGATCAAGCCGAACTACCAAACGAATAAGAACAGCCCCTACGAGCAAACCTTCGGCAATCACAAGGAAATGTTCAGTTACCTGCGATCGCGCGGAGTTAAGTGTAGCACTAATATTACCCCGGTGATTAGCAAACAAGATGAGGGCAACCCAGGTTACTACTCAACCTACAAAGAGGGACTAGACAACGACTACTTTGTCAAAGACCTGCGCTACGATGCGAACAATCCCGACAATTTTCACTACCAAATCTACGGTGGCGGTAATGAATACTCTCCCAATGGTGGGTGGGTTGAAGGTTACAACAGCGGCAAACCTTACATCGGTGAAGTGTACTACGGAAACGATGCCGCTGGCAACGAGCTGGGAAGTCCAGGGCACTACGCCGATTTCGCCCGCCCTGAAGTGCGCGAATGGTGGGGTAAGCAGTATACCTACCTGTTCGAGCAGGGGCTAGAATTTGTCTGGCAGGATATGACCACCCCGGCAATCCGAGACAAACGGGGAGATATGAAAGGCTTCCCCTTCAAGCTCTATATCAACAGCGACTTTCAAGGCACAGTGGAACAAACCACTGTCCTCAAAGCATGGAACGCCTACTCCTACAATCTCCACCGAGCCACCTACGAAGGACTGAATAAACTACCCGGACGGGAGAACAAGCGCAATTTTATCATTGGACGGGGCAGTTATGTGGGTTCTCACCGATATGCTGGCTTGTGGACAGGGGATAACTCCTCTGACTGGGATTTCTTCCAGATGAATATCTCCCAAGTTCTGTCTCTCGGTATGCACGCCTTAGCCATCACCGGGCAAGATATTGGCGGTTTTGAACAGTCAGCCAGTGACGATAAGCAGAAGTGGGCAAGTCCAGAACTGGTGATTCGTTGGACGGCTGCAGGCGCTTTCTTGCCCTGGTTCCGCAATCACTACGTCCGCAAAGGGCGCAAAGAGTTCCAAGAAGTCTTCCAGTATACGGAGTGGTTTGAAACATGGGGTAAGGAGATTCCCGCCCCCCAAGACTTGTACTACATGGTTCCGACAATTTGCCGGCATTATATTCAGCTGCGCTATCGCCTGATGCAGTTGTTCTATGATGCTTTGTTTGAGAATACCCTGGATGGTCTACCGATATGCCGTCCCTTGTTCCTCAACGATCCCCACGACTTATCTCTCTACAACGATAAAGAACAATTCCTCAACGATGAGTTCTTTGTTCGCAAGGATCTACTGATTGCTCCGGTGTTGCACCCACAATCGGAAAATAACAACAATGGTAAGCGGGATGTTTATCTGCCCCAAGGTAGCGACTGGTATGGTTTTGTGAACAACAGTATGCCTTTGGGTTCTGTGGTAGAAGGGGGAACAACGATACGCGATTTTGATGCCAATATCAATCTCAATGGCGATCACATTCACTTTATCGTTCCCATGTATGTCCGCGCAGGGGCAATTATTCCCACCATTGAGCTAGAACAATACGTGGGACAATTGAATGCAGAAGGTAAGCCCAATCCGATTACCCTGAATGTCTATCCTGGGCAGCAAGGGGAATACACCATGTATTTGGATGATGGGGTGAGCCGTTCGTCTGCTCCGAAAGCCGAAGTGGATGACGATAAAGCCAACGATGAATATCGGGCGACCAAAATTACCCACAGCTACACCAGCGAAAAGACGCGGGAGATTAAGGTAGAGCGCATCCACGACGGATATACGCCCCAATACGAGCAGTATTTCTTTGTGGCTCTGTTGCATGATCCAGGGGAGGCAAAGGGAAATTCTGGTCCACTCAAGAGCGTTACCATTGCTGGACAACAGGTAAGTGCAATTACTGGTAACAGCCCAGAGGAACGGGCGCAGCATCTCAATGCTTCTGCCAATAATGCTTGGTATTACAACGAGAATATCAACATCAGTTTCATCAAGGTGTTTGATAATGCCTCGTCGATTACCCTCAAATTGGACTATGTGTAATATCAAGTTCCGTTAGCTATGTAGAGACGTTGCATGCAACGTCTCTACGTCTCACCCATTCAGCGTTCTTAATTGGGCGCAATTGTATTATGAAAACGGATAAAACGACAGAGGAAACGAAAAAGGTGTGGAAACACCACATTGAGGCATGGGATGCAGGCGATCTAGATGAGATTATAGCTGACTATGGCGAAGACTCCATATTGATTTTGAACAATACAGTGTACAAGGGGATTGAAGCAGTACGTGGTGTTTTTGATCGTCTGTTTCAGATATTTAGCAATGGCAAAAACATAATCGATCCTGAAGTGATTGAAGGAGAAGTGATCTACATTACTTGGCACTTTACGCCGACAAATGATGACACTTACTTTGGAACGGACAGCTTTGTTGTCCACAAAAGCATGATTAAATACCAAACCATTGCGTCTCTACTGTATGAAAAATACCCCATAGGTTCTTGATGGAAAAGGTTAACAGTCGGTTGCCTAGCTGTTAGTTCGTGTCTCATTTTTTTCCTGGGAGCATCCCACGCCCCGAAAAAAGCGAAGAGCGATCGCGCCACCCGATGTACCGTAGGCGGCAATAGGCAAGGGGAAGCGGCAAATCCCCAACCCGCGATCGCGAACTCTACCGGAGAAAACCATGCAAGTCCAACTTAAGCAAATAATCCTTCCCCCAGGTCAACAACTTCTGATGACCGATGTCAGTTGGCAAATGTACGAACAACTGCTAGAGGAGTTCGGTGAACAACGGGGTTCGCGGATTAACTATAGTCAAGGACTCTTGGAAATTATGGTGCCTTTACCCGAACATGAAGATGATAAAGTAATGATTGCCGACTTTGTCAAGGTACTCCTAGAAGAACTAGACATAGAATTTAGAAGTTTGGGTTCAACAACCTTTAAAAGTGAAACCATGCAACAAGGGATAGAAGCAGATGATTGCTTCTATATTGAAAACGAAGCAGCAGTGCGTGGGAAAAAACGCATTGATTTAAGCGTAGATCCGCCGCCCGATTTAGCCCTGGAAATTGATCTTACCTCCCGCACTCGATTTAATAACTACGAAGCATTAGGAGTAAGGGAACTGTGGCGGTTTAACGGGACGAAATTAGAAATAAACGTGCTGCAAGAAGGTGAATACATCCAGGTGAGCGAAAGTCCTCATTTTTCGGGATTTTATTTGGGTGAAGCACTCCCCCACTATTTAGAACGGAGTAAAATTGAGGGGCGAAATCAAACGATGAAAGTTTTTCGTGCTTGGGTGAGACAGCGAAAAGAAAACTAAATTAAACAGAAAAATTATATTATTGATCAGACCAACTTTCCTCAATCCTATTCAAAACACCATCCAAATCTTCTCCACCTACATAATCTACAATACCAGTCCAAAACGTACCCGTTCCCACGGCTCCTGGCATCATATCTGAACCGTCGAAGCGCACAACTTTCGCATTGATTAAAATCTCAGCTTGCCGTTTCGTCACCTCATCCGGATAAGCGTCTAAACTCACCTGTTGATGCGGAGAGAGATAACTACCCAAACTTGCCAAGATTTCATGAGGCTGTGATGTTGCTAAATACTCCATTAACTTTCGCGCCTCTGGAGTATCATTAAACATGGCAACGATTTCACCTGATACCAAAACCGGAGCATCAATGTCTTGATTAATCCTGGGAAATGGAAAAACATCAACATCCTTGCCCATCACCACATTATCCGGGAAAAATGCTGTAATAAAGCTACCTTGATGATGCATATAGCAACTGGGTGGCTCTCCAAAAAGACCCTTCGGTGAGTCTCCAAACGGGGTACTCAGCACACCCGTTGTACCCCCAACAACATATTTAGGGTTAAGCGCAATTGTGCCAAATTTTTCAAAAGCTGTCTTAACGGTGGGATGATTGAAGGAAATTTCGCGAGTAATCCACTGATCATAAACATCTGCGCCAGCCGTATGCAGCATGATATCTTCTACCCAATCTGTCCCCACCCAACCTGTAGCACTACCATTCTCCATACCGATGCACCAAGGTACACCACCATCAGCGACAATTTTGTCAGACAATGCAATCATTTCATCCCAGGTTGTCGGGACTTCATACCCCTTAGCTGTAAAAGCGGTTGGGTTATACCAAACTAAGCTTTTGACAAATGCCCTATACCAGATACCATAGATTTTGTTATCAACGCTAGCTAACTTCAACCAATCCTGAGCATAAGCATTGGATAGCTGTGTTGTATCCATAAAGGAATCAATCGCCACCAGGTTTCCTTCTCGAGCAAAGTCAGCCATCAAGCCCGGTTGGGGAAACATGGCAATATCCGGCGCATTACCTGAATCAACCCGCACGGGTAATAGAGTGGCGAACTCATTTGTGCCTTCGTAAATCACCTTAATTCCTGTTTCTTCAGTAAAAGGCGCTAGGGCTTTCTTGAGTTCCTCCTCACCCTTACCTGTAACGACTCCCATAATCGTTACCGTGTCACTTTGAGCCGACTGATTTTGAGCCGGACTACAAGCGGCTAAAAGTATTGATAAACTCAATAGTAAAGTCAGCGTTTGACCAACTTTTGCTGTCAACATTTCTATTTTCTACCAAAGGGGAATAAATTTAATCCACCGATGCACCCCACTGGTTGATTTTTAATAATTAGTTTTCGGCTTGATGTTGCAAAAATCAACATCAACTTTTTACGTCATAGCCCTTCTAAGATAACCTTGATTGTGGCGATCGGCAATAAGTTGTAAATTATAAACTTTTAATGATTAATTTAAAAAAAATTAACAATTCAGCCAATGACGTGGCTGGCTTCTAGCGTTGTGAGTATGACAAATGAAATGACTGACAAATAATTCTAAGGAGATAGGCGTTGTATCAGCCAGTTGCTATCTTCTGTGCGTTGATAGAGCAACCGATCATGTAACCGACTCGGACGCCCCTGCCAAAACTCAATGGTGACAGGAATTAATCGGAATCCTCCCCAGTGAGGTGGACGCGGCAGTGTTTTATGCTCATACTCTTTTTTAAGCTGTTGTAATCGTTGCTCAAGTACCTCGCGGCTGTCAATCAGCTGACTTTGCTCAGATGCCCAAGCACCCAGTTGAGAGTCTTGGGGACGGCTGTGAAAATAAGTGTCTGACTCCTGTGCCGACACCTTTTCAATCTGTCCCTCAATCCGCACTTGTCGTTCTAGCTGAGTCCACCAAAACGCGATCGCGCCCCAAGGATTTGCCAATAACTGTTTTCCCTTGCGACTTTGGTAGTTGGTATAGAAAACAAACCCCCGCTCATCGTAGTCTTTAAGCAGTACCATCCGCGCCGACGGTTTACCATCGGGTGTTGCTGTTGCCAGAGTCATTGCATTGGGTTCTGGTAACTTGGCGGCTACCGCTTGGTCAAACCATAAGGTAAATTGCCCAAATGGATTGGGATGAGCATCTGTTTTACTTAACCCCTGTAGGGTGTACTCTTTCCGCAAATCGGCGATGCTTTTACTCATGTCATTTTGCCTTGGGCGTTATTTCTCGCTCTGGACTTAGGAGGTAAACAGAACACTCAATCCAGGCGCAATACTCATTTTTTGCTCTAGACAAAAGGTTTTAGCGTCTCTTGCTAAAATTGTCAAGACACTGTATAATGGATTACTCAATTTATGCGACAACTAAATTTTCTGCTCATATTTGCTGTGTGTTTAGCGTTAGTTTTATTTAGCTTGCAAAACACTCAGCCTACATCGATTCAAATTATTGAAGGCATTGATGTTGAGGCTCCTCTAGCCCTAGAACTGATTATAGCCATGGGACTAGGTTCTGTGTTGGCATGGCTTTTTAGTGTCTGGACGCAGCTACAGCGACAGCTAGAGTCCTGGAAAGCCGTTCGTCAGATCCGGGCGAAAGAGGAACGCATTGAAGAATTAGAGCAAGACATGGAACGCTACAAGGCAGAAATCGAAGAACATCAGTTACCCGCACTATCGGCATCTGAACCTGTAACTGAAGGTACCATTGTTGAACAAGGGTGAATTATGGGGAAGTGCGAGAGTTTTGAGTTAACTTCCTCATCTCCCCCATCTTCCCCATCTCCCTTGTTCCTACCTGAAAGATTGGTAATGAGACAAACACCTGCGACAGAAGCGATCGCGCTATTAATTGACCTAGCCCAACGGGGAGAAATCGATCCCTGGGATGTTCAGGTGATTGAAGTGATTGATCGCTATTTGAGTAGTCTCCCTTGGGGAGATGATGCCTTGAGTCCCCGTGAGACAGATTTGTCCCAATCCGGACAAGCTTTTTTATGGGCGTCAATGCTTGTCTTACTCAAAGCAGACACTCTACAACGTTTAGAGGAACCCGAGGAACCCGAACAAAACGATACCGAAGCGGAAATCGAACCCACGAGTGAACCGCGCTTACCATTGTATTTGGAACGCCATATCCGTCGTCGCACGGCTGCGCCACCGCCCAAAAAACGCCCCGTCACCCTGAGCGAGTTGATCGAACAATTGCAGCAAATGGCAGATCAACTTGAAGCCACCCCAATACCCATCCGCTCAACCCGCCGACAATCTCTATCACGAGGACAAACGGCACAAGCTATCGCCCATCTAGCTCATGATGAAAATCTCACCGATATTGCTAAACGCTTAGAACAGTTCATTTCCAGTCATTGGCACGAAATAGCCGCCGGAAAAGATTGGCTGAATCTAGAGCAATTGCTAGAGTGGTGGACGGTATCACTAACAGTATCGACAAACGGCAATCGCCCAAGGGCTGTTGATACCACTGAACCTCCAGTCAGCGATAGAGTCGGTGTGTTTTGGGCGCTGCTCCTGTTATCGGCTCAGTCTAAGGTGGAATTATCTCAAGAGGAGTTCTACCAAGACCTAAAAATCCGGACGCTGGAGTAAATCAATCAGGGGTGTTATCTGGGATTACGATTGGCAGCTTAATCGACTGCTCAACACTTGACAGAATGTACCAATACCAGTTCCATGAACCGCTTCTTGCCATTTTGCTTCCTAGCTTTTGGCAAGAGCCTTCAGATACTCATGTATACGGTATGTAGTCTCCTACATACCCACAAAGGTAAGTGGTGCATATTGATTGATTGGGTATCGGTAGTCACTCAAACTTTTGTGAATCTACCCCTTTGTCACCTGATCTGTGTCATTTTTCCCGGTATATAGGATGAGTCTTGACGACGGTTAAACGTCCTTGGAGGGCAACCACTGAGCATCAGACTCAATTGACTAACTTGAAAATTTGTGGCGTAGCTTGAGGAAGATAATATTATGAAAGCCATGATTCTGGCAGCCGGTAAGGGGACGCGGGTTCGCCCCATTACCTATACCATTCCCAAACCATTGATTCCCATCCTGCAAAAACCTGTAATGGAGTTTTTACTGGAACTTCTAAGACAGCATGGTTTTGACCAAGTTGTGGTTAACGTCTCTCACTTAGCCCACGAAATTGAAGGCTACTTCCGAGACGGTCAACGATTTGGTGTTGAAATTACCTATTCATTTGAAGGTCGAATTATCGATGGTCAATTGGTGGGGGAAGCCATGGGTTCTGCGGGTGGCATGCGTAAAATCCAAGACTTTTATCCCTTTTTTGACGACACCTTTGTTGTCCTTTGTGGGGATGCTCTGATTGATCTCGACTTGTCTGCTGCTGTCAAGTGGCATAAAGAAAAAGGTTCTGTGGCTACAATTGTGACCAAACCCGTGCCGCGAGAGCGAGTCTCTAGCTACGGTGTGGTGGTAACTGACGAAAGCGGTCGGATTAAAACTTTCCAGGAAAAACCCTCGGTAGAAGAAGCTCTCAGCACCAATATCAATACGGGCATTTATATTTTTGAACCCGAAGTCTTAGATTATATTCCATCTGGTCAGGAATATGACATCGGTGGCGATTTATTTCCCAAATTAGTGGAGATGGATGCGCCCTTTTATGCCGTATCCATGGATTTTCAGTGGGTGGATATTGGGAAAGTTCCCGACTATTGGCATGCGGTTCGGGGTGTTTTGAGGGGAGACATCAAAAATGTCTCGATTCCCGGTAAGGAAGTGGCTCCCGGTGTTTACACGGGATTAAACGTGGCGGTCAATTGGGACAAAGTTGATGTCACAGGACCGGTTTATATTGGCGGCATGACCCATATTGAAGATGGTGCTAAAATTATTGGTCCATCGATGATTGGTCCCAATTGCTGGATTTGTAAAGGGGCAACTGTTGATAACAGCGTGATCTTTGAATATTCCCGCCTAGGGGCAGGAGTTCGCTTGGTCGATAAGCTAGTCTTTGGACGCTACTGCGTTGATAAAACCGGTGCTACTATCGACGTGCAAGCTGCTGCCCTCGATTGGTTGATTACAGATACCCGCCGTACACCACCATCCCAAGAACCCGAAGAACAGCAAGCTATAGCTGAACTTTTGGGTAACGGTGGTTAGTCGGCAATCTCCCAACCATTCATGTTACTGGTAGGGTTAACTACTGCACGCCTACCCACAGGATCAGGTTTAGGTTTTCCCAAACCTGTGGGTGGGCAATTTGCACGATGTAGCTGGCTGGGAGAGAAGCAATTACTTCCAACCATAAACCATCAACACCTAACTAAGAAGAAAGATACGTATAACTATTGAGACTCTTCTGGTAGTTTTGCAGTAACCATTGGGATTCTGCCAAGGTAATTCTATTGTCTCGTAGAGCTTGTTCGGTGCGGCGACGAATGCTTTCAACTAAGTCCTCGGCGTCGTACTGAACGTAACTCAATACTTCCGTTACCGTATCTCCCTTAACCAGATGCTCAATTTCATAGCCTCTGGGTGTGAGCCGAATATGGACAGTATTGGTGTTGCCAAACAGGTTGTGTAGATTGCCCATAATTTCTTGGTAAGCTCCGACTAAAAACAACCCTAAGTAATAGGGTTCTCGGATTTGATGATCAGATGTTGTTCCCGTCTGTTCTAGAAAGGCGGGTTGAGTTAAGCCATTGGTTGTTTCAACAACATTATCGGTAGAACCCCCGCCGACATCCGGGTTATCCTGTACCTTGGCTTTCCTTAACGGATGCAGTTCCAGCACGGATTTAACATCTCGCAGGTCGATAAACTGGTTAATTTTGCCGTCACTGTCACAGGTCAAATCGGCTAAGATACCCCGGCGGGTTGGCTCCTCATCTAGCCGATGAATGGGCATAATCGGAAAGAGCTGGTTCATTGCCCAGGAATCGGGAACCGATTGAAAGACCGATAAGTTGACGTAATAAATTGACGCCATCGTTTTTTCTAAGTCTTCGAGATCGTCAGGTACATAGTCCTGTGTCCTGACAATGTTGAGAATCTTCTCAAAGCACGCCCAGTACAATTGTTCTGCTCTAGCCCGTTGAGTGAGGCTAAGATAACCGAGATTAAAGAGGCTTTTGGCTTCTTCATTGAATTGAATGGCGTCGTGGTAGGCTTCTTGGTAATTTTCCAGACTAATAGTACGATAAGTTTCCCAGAGGTTACGGATAATCAGATGTTCCTGATCGTGAGCAGGGTGGGGTTCTCCGGAGAGAACATCGCTGGTATTGAGGACATCAAAGATGAGTACCGATTGATGAGATGCGATCGCGCGACCACTTTCACTAATTAATACAGGAGCGGGAATCTGGCGGGCTTCACAGGCTTCCTTAACCTCAGCAACGATATCGTTGGCATAATTCTGCATGTTGTAGTTTTTTGAGGCGTAGAAGTTGGTTTTAGAGCCGTCGTAGTCAATGGCTAAACCACCACCTACATCGAGATAATTCATATCAGCGCCCAAGGAACGCAACTCGACATAAATTTGACTGGCTTCTCGAATTGCATCTTTAATCACGCTAATGGCAGAGGTTTGAGAACCAATATGAAAGTGCAATAACTGCAAGGTGTGGAGTGCTCCAGCATCCCGGAGTTGGTTCACGCAGGTTAGGATCTCCGGAAGTGTCAGACCAAACTTGGCGCGATCGCCTGTGGATTCTCCCCAACGACCCGTCCCTTTTGTACTCAGTTTGGCTCGCACGCCGACTATCGGCTCAATACCTAGTTTTGCCGAAATGTCAATAATAAGCTGGACTTCTTCGAGTTGCTCGATCACAATAATCGGTGTTTGTCCCAACCGCATCGATAGCAGCGCCGTTTCGATATATTCCCGGTCTTTGTGACCATTGCATATAAGCAGGGCGCCATCGGTTTTTAATGTGGCTAGAGCAATCATCAGTTCGGGTTTAGAACCCGCTTCTAAGCCAAACTGATAGGGATGTCCAAACTGTACCAATTCTTCCACCAGATGTCGGTGCTGATTGCACTTAACCGGATAAACCCCCTGGTAACGACCCGGGTAGTTATAGCGAGCGATCGCCTTGGCAAAACAGGCATTTAACCGCTCAATGCGATCGGCAAGGATATCGGAAAAGCGAATTAATAACGGGAGTTCCAGATTACGTCCTTTGAGCGCTTCAACCAGTTCCCTCAAATCTAGGGAACCGCCGCGATCGCCTTTGGGGGAAACCGTTACATGACCGACGGCGTTAATCGAAAAATATGGCTCCCCCCATCCCTGAATCCGATAAAGTTTCTCACTATCCTCAATCATCCAACTTGGGCGTGATGATCTGCTATGAGGTAAGGAAGTGTGAGCGGAAATACCTTCCGGGTGATGCGGTTGCTGCTTTTGCTCGTGAATGCTAATTGTAGATGTTAGCTCTCCTGTCATAATCTTGGATCACCCTTTAAACTATGCCTTGCGATTGTTAATGCTAGCGCATTTGGGCAATGGCACTGAGAGGATTTTTGTCATGTTCTGCAAAAAACCATGTTAAAATTCCGTCAGCCATAGTGGTTTCTCTACTCTTAAGGCGCAAAGCGTCGCGTTTTCAAGTTGATCCTGACTGTAAAGGGCGTCAATGCTCAATTCATCTGACCATTCTTCCGAACAGCGAAATTACCCACAGGTATTACAGCAGCTCGTTAACAGGTATCCCTTTATCTTTTGGGGAACAATCTGGGGCTTTCTTGTCTTGATTGGCACCGTGGCGGCAGTTGGCTTAATCAATCCTGGGCGGATTGATCCAGATAAGTCTGTACCGAAACCCAGGGTTTCAACTCTTTTGGAATCAACGGCAAAAAAAACGCCCCAGTCGAACTCTGGGATAGTCTCCCCGACAGAGGACTCTCTACCCAAGGAGGGTTTACCCCTTTCGTTATTTTGGGGTCTAGCCTTTGGTTGTGCCACCGGTTCTTTGTTAGTCACACATGCTTTTAGACAATCCACTCAACGTCGCCAAGTTATCAAACCGTCTAAATCTACCCGGTACAAAAAACGGCGACGCTCAGTAAATCGCCGTCGAGTTCCCCCAAATCCCCAACCTGTTGTTCAGACACAGGCAATCCAGACGCAGGACTCTCCTCAGACACTTGCCCATGAGGAAACTGAAGTCACCGTCGTACCTGATCAACAAAAAAGTCCTCTGGATAACGAGGAACAGAGTCTTGCAGAAATGCTTGATTTACGCAAACGTGAGTCTCTGGCGTCGATTATGCGGCGCAGCTTGTCTACCGGTCGAGACATTTCTATTAGTCGAACGTCAAATTATCTAAATAACAAATAAATTCTGAATTATAAAGCCAGAATTTCCTGTTCCCTGTTTCCCGTTTCCTGTTCCCTGATAGAGTTGGCTTTCCAAAGCGCGAGGATGACGCAGGACGAATGATAAATGCGAATGACCCTTTAACTGTGAGATGAGCTTAATTGAGCAAGACTCCAATCTGGTCTTAAGTTTTTCGCTTGACGCAGATAAGGGTGATAAATCTCGGTTTGGCTAACCAAGGTATTAATGTGAATTAAGCATCGGATACAGCGCTCCAAGCTTCCTTCTACATGCATTTGCTGAAGATCGAGTAATGCGACATTTTCCCAATGAGGACGTTCACGAGCGATCGCAGCAGGAAAGATGGCATCCAAATCTCGTGTCGTGGTAAAGATTACACTGATCATTTCCTCGTGGTCGATCTGATTGTGGCTTTCTATCTCATCTATGAGTTCCGTTACAGCATCTTGAATTGCTGCAACCGTATTTTCTGACACCGTTGTTGCTCCACGAATCGCTCGAACACGCCACTCCACTGCTGATATCCTCCTAAATTGTGACTGAAAAAGTTTTAAGTTTTGACCCTTCACGATCTTCAAGGGAATCTGGTTTGTAGGGGCGGGTTTAGGGATTTTCGCGCCAGCTATTGATGGTAACGTTTGTACCAAACCCGCCCTGACTAAGTTTTGAGCTTTGACCCTTCACTTCGCTCATAGGGCATGGCGCGTGAGTTAACTCTTTTGTTTCCCCTGCACCCTTGCACCCCTGCACCTGGAGAAAAACTCCTAGGGTCGATAGAGCCAAAGCGGCTGACCACCAGTAGACAGTTCAAATTCTAACCAATCTATCCCTGCTGATAATCCAGAGGTCATTCGACCCGTATTGCCAGGAATCAAACGACTCCAGAGGCGTTTAGGTTCTTCAATCGTCTCACATTTCGTTTTATCCGGATCAAGACCCACCAGTTCGGCTGCCCAACGACGGGCATCTTCCTCGGTTCCTAAGCGATCAACAACCCCTAAATCAAGGGCTTGCTGACCTGTGAAAATTCGACCATCGGCAAAACTTTTCACCGTTTCTACCGCCAGGTTTCGTGCTTCAGCAACGGTTTGCACGAACTGTTGATAACTCGTATCGATCATCTCTTGCAAAATTGTTTTTTCGGGATCGGTGAGTTCACGATCAAACGCCAGAATATCCTTGTAAGGACCGGATTTAACGACTTTGAAGGAAACCCCAATCTTGTCTAAGAGACGTTCTAGATTATTGCCGCGCAGAATAACGCCAATGCTTCCTGTAATCGTACCGGGGTTGGTCACGATATGTTCAGCACCCATACCGATGTAAACTCCCCCAGAGGCGGAAATATTCCCAAAACTGGCAATAATTTTCACCTTCTCCCGCAGGCGCATCAAGGCGCTGTAGATTTCCTGAGAGTCGCCAACTGTGCCGCCGGGACTGTCAATTCGCAAGAGTAAGGCAGGGAATTTCTTTTCTTCCACGGTTTTGAGCGCGTCTAGTACCCGTTGGCGAGTGTTACCAGCAATCAAACCCGTGATTTCGATGCGAGCAATCTGTTTCCGCGATTTAGGCTTAAAGGGCCAGGGCATATCGTTCCAAAAATGAGGGATGTAGACACTCCAGCGGTGTCCCACTCAGTTAAATAGGTTAGCCAGCGTGAGAACCGCTATATTACTTTACCAGTTTGCACGATCTAGGGCTTTTTGTCCGAATCTGTCCTGTTGCCTGTCTATTGACCAAGGACGAATGACCCATGACCACTGCCCTGTTTGTATCATTTGCTTAACATAAAGTAAAAATTCAGTACAATTGTAAAGAATCATAAAAAATATCCGGGGTTTATCCCAAGCGTTGATAATAAACTCAATCTCATGCAGCTAAAAATAACGAATCAATCCCCTTTCACCTCCTTACTGTTGATTGCGCCGTTTTTCCTGTGGGGGACGGCAATGGTAGCGATGAAAGGGGTCATTCCCCATACAACTCCTCTATTCATGGCAGGAGTGCGCTTAGTCCCGGCTGGAGTGCTTGTCCTGATCGCGGCTTCGATGATGGGGCGTCCCCAACCCAAAGGGTGGGCTGCTTGGTTATGGATTAGCTTGTTTGCGCTAATAGACGGTGCTTTATTTCAAGGATTTTTAGCCGAGGGCTTAGTGCGAACGGGGGCTGGCTTGGGTTCAGTGATGATTGATTCTCAGCCTTTAGCTGTAGCATTACTCTCAGGTTGGCTTTTTGGTGAGATTATTGGTCTGTGGGGTGGCTTAGGACTGGCAATTGGTATTGTGGGCATCAGTTTGATTGGTTTGCCAGATGCCTGGATTTTGAGCCTTGTGCATGGCAAGGTGGCAACTGTGGAATTGAGTTGGCAGCATCTTTTCCAAAATGGGGAATGGCTGATGTTATTGGCTTCCCTGTCGATGGCTTGTGGAACGGTGAGCATTAGCTATATCACTCGATATGCCGATCCCGTTGTGGCGACAGGTTGGCACATGATTTTAGGCGGATTACCCTTGTTTGCGCTTTCGGGGATGTGGGAATCTCAACAGTGGGTGAATATTGACTTGAGTGGCTGGATGGCACTGGCTTACTCGACCATATTTGGCAGTGCGATCGCCTATGGGTTATTCTTCTATTTTGCTTCTAAGGGGAATCTCACCAGTCTCAGTGCTTTGACGTTTCTGACTCCTGTGTTTGCCCTGGTATTTGGCAATCTGTTTTTAGGGGAAGTCTTGAGTTCCCTGCAATGGGTAGGCGTCACTTTGACGTTAGTTAGTATCTATTTGATTAATCAGCGTCAGGAAATTGCCCAGGGATTGGCATCATTCCGCCAAGCCTGGAGTACCGCCAATCAGACAGTTACCGCCGAATCCTTAACCCCTCGCGATCGCATCATCCGCAGCCTGAAAGCGATGGGTTTAATTCCTTTACCTCTGAAAGTCCAAAACTCTGAAGTTAAAAGATTGCCTCGTTAACCAATTTCAGTGGCTGGAAATGTTTTCGATTGATACACAAAGAGTTCCAGGGATAGGGGCGGGTTTTACCCTCAACGTTTGTTCTGAAGATAACCTACAACTTAACTAAACCCGCCCTGGGAGGATGGGGAAAGAAAATATTTTATTAAGTTTCTGTATGCTGAGATACAGTTTATCGAAAAATGCACTTTCCTCCAGCCGTTTGCGATCGCCTACATTTGATAAAGTGGGAGGAACAGGTGCAAAGACTCCTGGCTCTTTAAAAATTGACTCATCTAGGTCGCCGTTTTAATTCAGGAGTAAGTATTTAAGCTATCTTGGAGTGAGACTGATAAGAGGCTGTCCCGACATGGCAAACCCTTCAGGTTCCTAATTTTCTTATGACTTGCCATCGCTCCCCTGTACTTCTAGCTGCCTATATGACCTGCGTGGGCGGGTTTATAGGCATTGGCTCTCTCCTGGGATTAGAGCCTGCGATCGCCCATCCATCGGTTAACCTATCCCCCCCCTTACTCCTCGCTCAGTCCCCCAGTCCTAAAGGCATTGAGGAATTACCCCTGCAAGTGGGGAGTCGAGGAGAAACGGTGCAAGCCTTGCAGACTCGTCTGAAAAAGCTAGGCTACTACGAGGGTGATACCGATGGTGTCTATGGAGACACCACCAGGCTGGCTGTTATAGAATTCCAAGAATCAATCGATCTTGACGCAGATGGTGTTGTTGGTTTAAGCACATGGACTAAGCTGCAAGCCGCAGCGGCGGAAGTCCCTGAACCAGATAATTCTCCAGGGGAAGCAGAAAACGCTGAGGAAGACAACCAAAACGCTGAAAAAGCTCAACCCAACAGCAATCGCCAACAACTCCTGTGGATAGTCGCAGGTGTTTGTGGAACCTTAGGAATATTTGGTGGAGGCTTATTCTTTTTACTCAAGGTATTGGATAATCCCAAAAAAGGTCAAGCCCCTGCAAAAGCAGAGGATTCTGTGCCCTCTTCCCCTCCAGAGGAACCGGAACTGCCTATGGTAATGTCGAGTAGCAATGGGCGAGAGTCATCCCCCGCCGAATCGGTTGAGCTCCCCCCAACTCATCTATCTGAACCCTATAAAAATGGATACAATTCTTCAGGATTAAGCGTAACTGACTCCCACATCAGTGAATCGCCATCCCATTTTGAACCCTCAACTAGCGCCCCACTGACTCAACCCAAGAATCGGCTGGCGAAAAAAAATGGGGTGAATCAATTAGTTAAAGACTTACAAGATTGTGATCCAACCAAACGACGCAAAGCAATTTGGGAACTGGCACAACGGGGAGATTCCAGGGCGGTACAACCCTTAGTCAATCTGATGTTAGAGTCTGATTCTCAGCAGCGCAGCTTAATTATAGAGGCGCTATCCCAAATTGGGATGAAGACACTCAAACCCATGAATCGGGCGTTAGCGCTTTCCCTACAGGATGATAATCCCCAGGTGCGTAAAAACGCGATCCGAGACTTGACCTTGATGTATGAATTAGTGGCACAAATGAGTCAGTTATTATCCTATGCCTTAGATGATCCGGAGGCTGATGTTCAGGAAACAGCGCGTTGGGCATTGAGTCAGCTAGAACGAATTCGCACACCTGCAACAGTGAATAGTTTACCTCCTTCCCCTAGTCCCCTCAGTTTTTCGGAAAATCAGCTAAAAGAACCGCCCATGTTTGAATAGGATTTTCGAGGAGCGATCGCGTCACTATTAGAGTTACATATACAACTTAAAGCGAATCAAGCCGTTATCACCCTCTTCAAGGCGATTGAAATCGCTGCTACACAAACTTTCGTCCGCCTGCGCGGACTGGGTGATAACGGGGGTAGTTAACCCGAATTTAGTATAAATCAAAATGAATTAGAATTACGGAAAAGAAACCGTAGGGGCGCATGGCGTGCGCCCTATTCAATGGTAAAATCTACTCCACCAACGCTGCATCCGGCAAAACATAAGAAGTCGCAATTAGTTTTTCATCCCAGTCGATAATCTCAGGAAACCGAATACCCGGTAACACCTGAACCGCAAAAATTTCCTGCACCGCCTCTTCAAACTGCAAAAACGCCACAGTTTGCCCTGTCTCAATATTTACCACCCAAACCCCACAGATTCGTTCGGAGAGCCTCTACCACCGATCGCGATTTAATGTAAGTTGAGGGGTAAGGTGCGATGATGGGGGCAAAGTGCGATCGCGTTTGGATACAATGCCACTATTATTGGCATTACTGGCGATTCATTCCACTATGAATCAAAACTATCGCCGGATCAGCTAAACCCGCCCCGACTTTCAATCCTCCCTCTCCATCACCTACCCTCATGAACCGACGCAAATTTTTACAATACGCTAGCCTCTTGACTGCTGCTGGACTTACCCCGATTGGGTTGCATGGTTGGGCGGCGAGAGGAATGGCTTCAACTAATACCAACAAGCGACTTATTGTCATATTCCTGCGCGGTGGTATCGATGGATTAAATGTGGTAGTTCCCTACCAAGACCCAGACTACTACGAAGCAAGACCCAGAATTGCGATTCCCCAACCCAAAGAAAAAGGAGGAGTGCTAGATTTAGATGGTCGTTTTGGTTTGCATCCCGCTTTAGCTGACCTAATTCCTTTATGGAAACAAGGAAGTTTAGCCTTTATCCATGCTTGCGGATCACCGGATACCACTCGCTCTCATTTTGATGCTCAAAATTATATGGAAAGTGGAACTCCTGGAGATAAAACGACATCTGATGGTTGGATGAATCGTCTGTTAGCGACTCTCCCTCAAGCAGGACCCACTCAAGCCGTTAATATCGGTTCCATGATCTCGCCTATCCTGATGGGTCAAAATTCTGTGGCTAGTCTACCACCAGGAAATAATGCTACCCGTTCTCTGTCAGTGGATCGTTCTCAACTCAATGCAGCATTTGAACGTCTTTACAGTGGAAATGATTCGATTCATCTAGCTTATCAGGAAGGACAACAAGCGCGGGAAATTCTACTGGCTACCCTAGCGGCTGAAATGCGGGAAGCTGACAACGGCGCACCCCCTCCAAATGGATTTGCTAAAGATACCCGCAATCTGGCGAGGCTAATGGTTGGAGATTCTCAGACTCAATTGGCATTTATGGCGTTAGGTGGCTGGGATACTCATATTAATCAGGGAAGCAGTCAGGGTCAGTTTGCCAATAAACTGAAATCTCTAGCCCAAGGATTAGTGACTCTAGTCAAGGAATTAGGATCAGTCTATTCTGATACTGCGATCGCAATCTTATCTGAGTTCGGTCGCACGGTGAAGGAGAATGGTAATGGGGGAACGGATCACGGACATGGTAACGTGATGTGGATTTTAGGGGGTGGGATTCGTGGTGGTAAGGTTTATGGGGAATGGACAGGTTTGAGTGAATCAGCGCTATTCCAAGGACGAGATTTAGCCGTCACCACAGATTTTCGAGACGCGATCGCGTCTATATTAGAGCAACATATTCAACTTAAGGCGAATCAAGTTGCTCAGGTTTTTCCTGGCTTTACCTCCAATCATTCCTTGCCGCTTTTTTGACGGATCATAGCACTGTGGTAGGTTTGGTTGAACCTAGTGAAACCCAACCGATTCTTGTTGGGTTTCATCCCTAGGTTTAAATCAATTTGACCGCTTTCAGACCAAAAAACAAGGCTAGGGCGACACCTGTGGCGCCACCGAGGATGACAAAATAGGCGATGATTCCAGAGACTGGCATATACTACTCTCCCAAAAAAAGTCTTATTTATCCATTGAATCATCACAGCGGGATAAAATACAGCCCAGAGTGGCTTAGGATAAATCAAATGAAGTCAGTGATTCGGGTTGAAGTACCGCCGCAGTCTTATGATATTGCGATCGCGCCGGGAAGCTTAGACGATATAGGCGTTTGGATGAGTCGGCTGAAACTGGGGAAGCAGGTTCTCCTCGTCTCCAATCCAGCCATTTTTCGCCGCTACGGGGAACGAGCGATCGCGGCGCTAAAGTTGGTCGGCTATCAGGTGTCTCACTGTACCTTACCCGCAGGCGAACGTTATAAAACCCTTAAGTCTATTCAAAAAATCCACGATGCAGCCCTCCAGAACCGCTTAGAACGGTCTTCAACCCTGGTGGCATTAGGGGGAGGCGTAATCGGGGATATGACGGGGTTTGCGGCGGCTACATGGTTACGGGGGATCAATGTCGTCCAAGTTCCCACTTCCCTTTTAGCTATGGTAGATGCAGCCATTGGCGGTAAGACAGGGGTAAACCATCCCCAAGGCAAAAACTTAATTGGTGCATTTCACCAACCCCGCTTTGTTTTAATTGATCCGCAAGTTTTACAAACCTTACCCCCACGAGAATTACGGGCGGGAATGGCAGAGGTGATTAAATATGGCGTAATCTGGAATGCTGACTTATTTGCTAAGTTAGAGAATACTAAACGTCTCGACCAACTGCGGTATTTGGATGATGAATTATTGTCCTTTATTTTATCCTCCTCTTGCCAAGCCAAAGCCGATGTCGTCAGTCAGGATGAGAAAGAAGCCGGATTAAGAGCAATTTTAAATTATGGTCACACGATTGGTCATGCAGTCGAAAGTTTAACCGGCTATAAAGTCGTTAATCATGGGGAAGCTGTGGCGATTGGCATGGTTGCGGCTGGTCAAATTGCGGTAGAACTTCAGATGTGGACATCCCAAGAAGCGGAACGTCAGAAGGCTTTAATTGAGAAAGCCGGATTACTCACTCAGTTACCACCGGGATTGGAGATTGATGCGATTATTGATACCCTGCAAACCGATAAGAAAGTGAAAGATGGTAAAGTACGATTTGTTTTACCCACGCAAATTGGTCAGGTATCGATAACAGATCAAGTTCCAGCCGATGTAATTCGCCAAGTTCTGAATCATGACTTATCAATGGATAATTAATAATTGATAATTAATAATTGATAATTTACAATTGATGAATTTGGTCTAAGATCTCTTCGTTTACGAAGAAATTAAAAAAGGTTTTCCTTAATTTCAATCCTCTTCTTTTAAGGAGAGGTCATTATCCATTGTTCATTATCCATTGTCAATTTGTGAAGAGTTTTCTATTCCCTGGCGAATGACGAATTACTAACGACGATAAAATGCTTGTTCCCTTGCCATAGAAAGCGCCATGTAGAGAATATTTTGCCGTTCAATGGCAGGAAAGCTAATCGTATAAATCATATCGTTTTGCTGCCACATCACGGTTGAGAAGGAGTAGGATGGATTTTGAGATGGTCCTTCAATCAGATATCCAGCCACATTAGGCGCCAATGTAATGCGATCGCCTAGAGTTTCATGTCGCTCCAGATCACGCCTCGCACTCGCCGACTCCTTGGGGTTGACTGAAAAGCTACCCAATAAGCAGGAATTTGGGCTGCGATCGCAGGTAAACAGACTCACCGTATAACTAGAGGGGGCTTGGGAGGGAAAAACCCGGACAATCAGTTGGTTTGGATCAATATCCAAAAGATCATTCACTCGTAACTGGGTGGGTAAGCGCATGGCTAACCCGACAGGCAAATTTTTTTGGATACGTTCCATAAACGGAATAAACACGGGTGCAGGTTGAGCTTCAACCGTTACCGCCAGACTGAAGACACCGAGGAACAATGACACCCCCCAGAAACAACGTTGCCAAATTCGGTAGAACACTTCGCCTCAATCAGGTTTTCAATAGATTCTTGACTATTTTTAGTTTAAAACTTTTATTCCATAGTTTTCATCTCTCATCGGTTGAGGCTTTTTTTTATTATATGTCTTTCCGCTAGTAGGATTATTGTCCGTGAGATTTTAACTCGGCTATAATCTTTTCGGTTTTTTGTTTCGACCTTCTTAATCCGTAAATCTGCGAACAAAAATAGTTTATAAGGGCGATTAAATCTTCCATTAATTCATCTTTTTTATCCTCACTTTGATTGACAATTTCAACTTTTTTACCTAATTCTTTTAGGAGAATTTCTATATAATTTGTTCCAAATCTAGCGAGACGATCTTTATGTTCTACAATCAAAATATTGTAGTTTGGGTCTACTAGGATTTTTGCCAATTGTTTTCGATTGTCATTTATACCACTTCCAATCTCTTTGACAATTTTATAAATTTTGTAGCCTCTGGCAATTGCATAATCTTTTAACCGCTCTGCTTGTCGCTCTAGATTATCTTTGTTTTGGGCGCTGGAAACTCTTGCATAAATACAAGCTATCAAGTCAGGTTTCAAGTTGTCCTCAATCGCCTCCGAAGTTATGATAATCGTACCAGACGGCAATTGATAACCTGTCAAATTTCCTTGTTTCCACCACCTCCAGGCAGTTCGATAACTGATTCCTGCTTTTTTGGCATAGTCTGATAGTTTCATGTCTATATATTACCAAGCATGACTATATCTGACCATATTCTTATTGAAACTTTACAATACCAAGTTGCATTCAAACATATAACTTTCTCTCCCCCAGCTTCCCCCGCTTCCCCAGCTTCCCCCGCTTCCCCCGCTTCCCCAGCTTCCCCATCTCCCCAATCTCCCCCCGCTTCCCCCGCCCCAGCCGTTTTTATGAAGAAAATATAAAGGTATCCTAAAATTGGTTAAGATCGTAGCACTTAACCCCTGATCAGAAGCGGTAAACGCCTCATAAGCGTGAACTTGCACGTTACCCCAATGCTTAATCTCTTTGTTCAACTTCCTCTGTGGAGCGCAACCCCTCCCTTGTTGCTATGTCATAAACAGCATCGCTAATGTCCCAATGTGCCAACTTAGACAACACTTACGCAGCAACTTTAGCCATAGTAGGGGAAATTCATGAATTCTCTCGACAGGTAGCGCTTGCCGTGCTAGTTGGCGTAAGTCCCAATAAAATAAATATTAGTCTTGGTGGCGGTAAATGCGACCATAGCGTAGGTTTATGTACAGGCGTACCTACCCTGAGCAAACATTGGTCTGGTTGGGTTAACGAGAATATTACACTAAAGCCATTCTTGAAACAAGGGTTTACCGATTCACTTAAGCTATCTACACATTACCCTATCTTGAAGCCAGGATAGGGTTTACTCAAGGGGGTTCATGGATGATAGAACTGGAGTGTTGGCGCTCCCATCGCTAAAAACGAGGATCTTCTCAGGGCGTACAGATAAAATCTATGACAATGACGTAACACTAGAGCATCTGGCTTTGGCAAGGGTAAGGAGAAGTAACTTTAATGAAAACGCTAGTATCTAGCAACACAACAGTCAACCTTGAGCAACTCTATCCAGATCGTCATATGGATATGGCAGCTAAAGCAACATTTGAGGATTTAACTCGTTTAGCCGCTAGCGTTGTCCAAACCCCGATCGCACTCATCAGTCTCCGGGATACCAAAGGTCAGTGGTTGCCATCACAATTGGGTTTAGAAGCCGATTCTACACCGCATTACTTAGAATTGTGTCGCCAAATCCTGCAACATTTGGCAAGGGAAGATCAGCCGCTATTGGTGGTAGAAGATACTCTAGCCTCAGATAAATCCCTGACAAGTTCACTCCCGATCCGATTTTATGCCGCCGTTCCCTTAGTTACCCCTCAAAATGAAACGGTGGGTATTTTATTGGTTATCGACCAAGTTCCGCGACAGTTAACCGTACAACAAAAAGACTCCCTAGCCGCATTAAGCCGACAGGCGATCGCACAGTTAGAGTGGCAAAAGAAAGTGATCAATTTGGCAACCCAGGTTCATCACTGTCAACGGATGGAAAAAGCCCTACAAACGTCCCTGGAAAACCTAGTCGATCTGACAGTGGCGCTGGATCAGTCTTCAATTGTCGCGATTACAGACCGTCACGGTAAAATTAATTACGTTAATGATAAATTTTGCCAGATCTGTAAATATTCCCGGCATGAGCTTTACGGCGCTGACCATCATCTACTCAGTTCTGGCTATCATCCACCGCAGTTTTTTCAGGACTTGTGGCACACGATTTCCCAAGGAAAAATCTGGCGAGGTGATATCCAGGATCGTGCCAAAGACGGCAGCTTCTATTGGGTCGATACCACCATCGTGCCTTTAATTGATGCCCAAGGAGGTCCTTATGAATATATCTCAATTTGTAAGGATATCACGGCACAAAAACAAGCCAAAGTTGAACTGGATCGCTTTTTTGCCCTATCCCCTGACTTGATGGCAGTTATTGGCTTCGATGGTACGTTTAAGCGGATCAATCCCGCCTTTGAAACAACCCTCGCCTATAGCCAACAGACACTCCTGTCTCAACCATTCCTCGATTTCGTCCATCCTCAAGATCGTACCGCTACATTAACGGCTTGGCAAACCCTATTAAGCAGTTCATCAGACGTTTACTTTGAGCATCGCTATCGATGTCAAGATGGATCTTATAAATGGCTTGCTTGGAACTGTTTGCCTTTAGCCGAAGCTGATGTCGTCCATGCGATCGCCCGTGATATTACCCATACTAAGCAACGTAAAGCCAGTCTGCTAGAACGATCCCGTTTGTCTACCTTAGAAGCCGATATTGGCGCTGTTCTCGTTGGACAAAACGGCAGTCTGGGCGAAAGTCTCAAACGCTGTACTGAAGCCATGGTACGTCATCTGAACGCCCTCGGTGCTGGGATTTGGACAGTGGCAGGCATTACTGAGGAGACCCAAATACCCTTAGTCTTAGAATTGCAGGCAAATAGTGGCGAACATTTACCTACACACCTATTCCCCCAACGCCTCCTCACCAACCAAGGCTTAATCGCCAAAGTCGCCCAAACCCTAAAGCCGATTCATCGTCCTATCTTAACGGCGGGAAATGACTTGTCCAACAAAAGCTATATCGGGATTTACCCGCTGATTGTCGAGTCTCACCTGGTTGGGTTTATTGGGTTACACAGTTGCCAACCTTTCTCTAAAATTGTACAAGGGGTATTGGGATGGGTGGCTAATGCGATCGCGGTAGCTATTGACCGGATTTGGATACGCGAAGAACTCCTCAGTCGCCGGGAAGCGTTACTGTTTCAGTTAGCTAGTCAAATTCGCAATTCCCTAGAACTCGATACAATCCTAGACACCGCCGTCACTGAAATTCGCGGATTACTGGAGGTTGACGGCTGTCACTTTTTATGGTTAGAGTCCAATTCAGAAAAGCCCAGTTTGCGGGTTACCCATGAAGCACGAGATCCAAATTTACCCAGTTTATTAGGAGACTGTCTCCCGCCACAACTTGTCCCCATAGCGGACATTATTGGCAAATTACATCCCCTGAGAATTAATGATATCAGCCAAACTCAAAACTTAGCCCCCGAAACCCGATCCCTACTCGCCGATTGGGGAATTACCTCAGGGTTAGTTCTACCATTACAAACCAAAACCGGACAACTGGGGGCGATTATATGCAGTCATTATCAGGGTTCGCGCCAATGGAGCGATCGCGAAGTCAAATTATTGCAAGCGGTGGTTGATCAACTCGTGATTGCGATTGAACATGCGGAATTATTCGCTGAAACTCTGGCAACAGCGCAGGCGGCTCAAACCCAGGCAAACCAATTAGAGCAGGCATTAAGGGAATTAAAGCAAACTCAATCGCTATTAATTCAGACCGAGAAAATGTCTACCATCGGTCAAATGGTAGCCGGTATCGCCCACGAAATCAATAATCCGGTTAATTTCATCACCGGCAACCTCAGCCATACGACGAACTATATTGGCGATTTATTACAACTGATCGAATGTTATCAACAATACTATCCCAATCCGCTTCCAGATATTCAAGAGTTTATCGAAGACATTGAGTTATCCTTCCTCATCGAAGACTTGCCAAAAATGCTCTCCTCAATGAAGATGGGAGCAGATCGGATTCAAGAGATTGTGATTTCGCTACGGAATTTCTCGCGGCTTGATCAAGCCGAAATGAAGGCAGTCAATATTCATGAAGGCATTGACAGTACCTTACTAATTCTCCGCAACCGGATGAAACCCTGTGGGAATTCTCCGGGGATTACGTTGATTAAAGAATACGGTGATTTGCCTCCGGTTGAATGTTATGCTGGTCAACTGAATCAAGTCTTTATGAATATTATTAGCAATGCCCTTGATGCCTTTGACGGTGAAATAAAAGCCGGAGCAATTACCGCCGAAGATAGCCAGTTTAACCTTAAACCAACAATTTGGATTAGCACTGAGGTTGTAGACAATAATCAAGCCGTGATTCGGATTCGCGATAATGGACCCGGAATGAGCCAAACCATCCGCGATCGGTTATTTGATCCTTTCTTTACTACAAAACCTGTTGGTAAGGGAACAGGATTAGGTTTGTCAATTAGCCACCAAATTGTTGTCGAGAAACATGGTGGTATTCTTAAATGTCATTCTGAACCGGGACAAGGAACAGAGTTCTGGATTCAAATTCCGATTAATTAAACTCTATACATGACATGTCAGAACTATATTGACAAAAGACGCAACCTGTGAATTGCCTCTCCAGTCAGAAGCCCGGATCAGACAATCTCCCTAAAATGGCAGATGGATCGATGTAAAGCTTCTGTAATATTTAATGAACTACAGCGACTTACTTCGTTGAAGTCGCTGTTTCTGACACTTCCTCACCCCTAGTTGCTTCATGCTTCCACAATCAGTAGAGCTAGGCGGCTCTGCGTCTGAAGAGGTTCGTTCCAAACCCCTTGCCCAAATCTCATTAACTTGAGCGGCATTAACATCTCTATCTTCGACGTGCTTGCAGTCGGGATTAGAGCAAACATGAACTCTATCGCTCAAAGTCTTAGGCGTTAATTCCCAACATTTAGCGCACCGTTGAGTTGGCTTAAGCGTCCTAGTTGGTGACTCAACATAAAACCCACCTGCCTCAGCAGATTTGTAGGTTAATAAATCACCGACTCTACCAAACCCAACGTCAAGAATCGACCGATTTAACCCGGCTTTTTGCTTCTTACGCTTACCCTTCTTTGCTTTCCGAGTCATACCCTTGACGTTTAACTGCTCTCCACCGATTAGGCTATTACCGCTCACTATATCGCTGGTTACTTTGTGCAGCCAATCTTCCCGTTGTCGGGCTATCTTGCTCTGAAGTTTAGATATGCGCTTGCGTTCCTTTTTCCATCGTCTCGATCCCAAAACTTTTTTGTTCCTATTAGGCGGTTTTTTACGTCTTAACCGCTTTGAGGCGGCTTTAACCTTCTTATGTCCCTCCTGAATAAAATCTGGTTTAGCGATTTTTTCGCCAGTTGAAAGCGTCACCGCGTCTTGGCAGCCAAGGTCGATTCCGATTGAACCCGTACCTGTTTGACGAGTTGGGTTGCACTGTACGGTGATTGATGCATACCACTTACCATTCCTAAAAAAAATTGTGCAAGTCGTTGGCGTTCCCCAAGTTCTAGCTTGTCCCCGCATCTGTATCTTTAGATCGAGATCTTTCAGTTCTAAGTAACCGTTTTTGCCGTTAGATAAAGCCTTCCAGCTTGCTTTGTCTGGATATGTCCAGCCACTATATCGCCGTTTCGCTTTGAACCTAGGATACTTGCCTAATCCTTTGAAAAATCGCTTATAGGCAAAATCAACCCGCTTTAATGTAGCTTGTAACGTATGGGAACCTAATTCAGCATACTCAATCCAAACCTTTTTAAACTCAGGTAGACTATTCTGTTGTTCAAAGTAATCAACAGAATGCCCAAAGTGTTTGTACTGTGTCCTCCGGTTAGAAATTGCCGCGTTATAGAGTTCACAGTGCATTTTTCTAGCCCAATGGAGCTTGTCACATTGAGCCTTGTTTGGGTATAGCCTGAATGTGGTTCGACGTGTTAGCATACCCCCTACCTTACCATTTAATTTAGTAAATAAAGGCTAATAATTTGATGATTTACGGGATATTGAAACCCGTAAATCATCCGCTATCCTTCCCCAACTTGCTATCGCTGAAGTCGGGGAATGCCGCGATTGCGTTCATAACATCCGATATGTGGAAATTGATTCTGGATTGAATTATGGCAAAACAGACACGGACTTGCATATACCCTAGGGTTCCTCTAACCTCAGCCGATCGCGAAGCCTTAGACAAACTCTTTCAGGGAGTACAGCTAGAGGATTTGCGCCAGATTGAGGAAATAACATCCTATTATTCCATCGCCCCGCTTGAACCTTGGGAAGAACAAGGCTGGCTCACGAATAGCTCCCTACCTAACCCCAGGGAAGCAACAGCATAGTTAAATAGTAGACTGGGTGTATGATAAATTTCTCCTCCTTTTGGCAGACCTCATCAACTATTTCCTCCCACCAGGGAACGACTCGACAAGATATTTCAGACAGAGTACGGTTAGACTCACTCCCCTCTCTGGGAAAATAGTCTAATAATGAACATATAAGATAAGCTTTAAAGTTGGGCTTTGATTCAATCTGAAACGTTAGAACTACTCGAATGGCAACGCCTGTGCCAACACTTGGCAACCTTCGCCGCCACTAAACTGGGCGCGATCGCGGCTCGCCATCTCCATCCTCCCGCCACCTTAACCGAAAGCCTGCACCTGTTGGCGCAGACAAAAGAAGTCTATCAACTCGAATGTCGGTTAACCAGTGGCTGGACCTTTGAAGGGATTCAGGATATTGGTGATGCTCTAGAGATTGCACAACGACAAGGGATATTATCAGGAGAAGACTTACTCGCGATCGCGACAACTCTCTTCGGTGTGCGTCGTTTACGGCGTCTCATCGATGATCAAGAGGATATCCCCGTTCTTAACCAACTCGTTGCTGATATTCGTACCTATCCCGAATTAGAACAAGAAATTCATCGTTGTATCGACGAACGCGGGGATGTCACCGATCGCGCTAGTCCAAAACTAGCAGAAATTCGACAACACACTAAATCCCTACGCGATCGCATCTATCAAACGCTCCAGAATATCGTACAACGCCAAGGCGCTGCCCTCCAGCAACCCTTAATTACTCAACGGGGCGATCGCTTTGTTCTCCCGGTGAAAGCCCCCCAGAAAGACTCGGTTCCGGGTATCGTTCATGACGCTTCCAGTACGGGTGCTACTCTATACATTGAACCTAACGCGATCATTGGACTCGGTAATCAACTCAAAACCTATCAACGACGGGAACAAGCCGAAGCTGAAGCCGTGCGTCGCGTGTTAACCGAACAAGTCGCCGCCGTTAAACTAGATCTCGAACAGGTATTAGCCGTCGCCACTCGGTTAGATTTAGCCACCGCCAAAGCCCGATATAGCCTCTGGCTTCAGGCAAATCCGCCGCGCTTCATTGATCCGAATCAACGAGAATCAATTACCCTGCGTCAGCTACGACATCCCCTGCTAGTATGGCAGCATCAGCACGAAGAAGATGCCCCAGTTGTACCCATTACCATCCAGATTCAGCCCCATATAAGAGTTGTGGCGATTACCGGTCCCAATACAGGGGGTAAAACCGTTACCTTAAAAACATTGGGGTTAGCTGCACTCATGGCAAAAGTGGGTTTATTTGTCCCCGCCAAAGAACCCGTAGAACTGCCTTGGTTTGAGCAAATTTTGGCAGATATCGGTGATGAACAGTCTTTGGAGCAGAGTTTATCCACATTTTCCGGTCATATTCGCCGGATTAGTCGGATTTTAGATGGGTTGGAAAATTGTAGAGACGTTCCATGCAACGTCTCTACAGATGGGGGAGAAGATGATTTAGCACAAAGGGAACCAGACATCCCACATCCTACATCAGCCCTAGTCTTACTCGATGAAATTGGCGCAGGAACAGATCCAGCCGAAGGAAGTGCTTTAGCGATCGCACTCCTGAAATATCTAGCAGATCATGCTCAGCTTACCGTAGCCACCACCCACTATGGTGAACTCAAGGCGCTCAAATATCAAGATGAACGATTTGAAAACGCCTCGGTTGAGTTTAATGATGTCACCCTTTCCCCCACCTATCGCCTACTATGGGGAATACCCGGTCGATCCAATGCCTTAACCATTGCCCAACGGTTAGGGTTAAAGTCAGACGTGGTATCCCTGGCTCAAACCTTAGTCGGAAGCAGTTCACAAGAGGTGAACCAGGTAATTTCTGGACTCGAAGCCCAACGGCGTGATCAGGAAACCAAAGCCCAAGAAGCGAACCAACTCCTCCAGCAAACCGAACGCCTGCATCAAGAAGTATCCAGTAAAGCCAAACTCTTGCAGGAGAGAGAACGGGAGTTGAAACTCTCCCAAGAACGAGCGGTACAAGACGCGATCGCCCAAGCCAAAGCAGAAATTGCCCAAGTGATTCGCAAATTGCAGCAAGGACCCAAAATCGCTCAAAACGCTCAAAAAGCCACCGATGCGCTGAAGACAATTGAGCAGCGCCATATCCCTAAAACACCTGCGGCGAAAGCCAAACCAGAATTTAAACCCCAAGTTGGCGATCGCATCCGCATTCCTCGTCTAAATCAAACGGCTGAAGTCTTGACACCTGCGGATGAAGATGGGGAACTCACCGTGCGCTTTGGCTTAATGAAAATGACGGTATCCCTTGCGGATATCGAATCCCTAGAGGGTCAAAAGGCGCATATCCCTGTCAAATCCAAACCCGCATCTACCCCCGCACCAGCCCCCTCATCCCCGCCGACTCCCCCGATTCGCACCGAGAAAAATACGATTGATCTACGCGGATCTCGTATCGCCGATGCTGAAGTCGAGTTAGAACAAGCCATTTCCAAAGCCATAGCCTCTGGGGTATTGTGGATTATTCATGGTAAGGGAACTGGAAAATTAAGGGCTGGGGTACATGAATTCTTAGAACGCCATCCCCTCGTTGATCGTTTTGAATTAGCCAAGCAAGCGGAAGGAGGATCGGGGGTAACAGTAGCTTACCTGAATTGACATCCTCCCCACCCTGCTAAAAGCTGAGGGTGGGGATTCCCATCATCACTGACGAGTCTTCCTGGCTCTACGAGCAACCTTGCTTTTTGGAGTTTCCTCTTCTAAGCAGCGGGTCATCTCATCCCCAGGCGTAACT
>NZ_JAVKEW010000104.1:0-45690 GCF_040226375.1 Coleofasciculus sp. G2-EDA-02
GCAAAGATTTAAGACTCCTGCTCACCTCACCGACTCGCATCTTTGCAGAAGACCTCACCTCGCCCATCATTGGGAAACAGCAAGCGAAGCAAATTAATCGCTTGCTAAACCAATGGATGAAAGGTGAACTACAAGCTTCAACCCTTGAAGATCGCATTGGAGAGTGGATCAACAGTGTCTGTGGTGAATCCAGCTTATACGTCGCAAATGTGTTCTCGTACCGGGACGTTATTGGGTCAACGGGATGGGGATCGTTTTATCTGTTACACAGGGGACGTAATTCAAGCAGACAAAAATGCCGCAATGAACATTCTGCATCGCGGCGGTGATCGTGAGATTACTCTGTTTCTGAAATATGCAGAAGTCCGCACCATTTTACTGATGCGGACGGTTCGATACTTAGCTTCGATGGGAAAGTCTGTAACTGAAGCTTTAGATTTGGGTTGGCTCAACCTTAAGTTTAGAGCACAAGCGTTACGACTTGAAGCGGAGTATCACCTAGCGGGGTGCTAGGTACGGTTAAGCTCCGGTGGGTGGGAGAAGTGCCTTGCTTCACCAACGTCCCTAACGACAACCATCAACGGATGAAACCAGCAATATGAGACACTTCTAGCTTGTCTGCATAGATTTGCACAGATTTAGTTCACCCCAATTAAGTAGAGGGCGACCCGATTAAATTGAGTGGAGTGGTGTTGTTGATTAGACCACGCAGGTCGCCCCTACAGTCCAAACCACAGGTTTTTCGGCAATCTTTGTAGTGGGGGAGAATGTCAGATGGAGTCTGAGGCGCAAACGGGGCAGTTTTTTCATCGCTCGGTGTTAAGTCAGGAGTTAATTGCCGAATTGACGATTCGTCCGGGTGGGCATTATTTAGACGCGACTGTGGGTGGGGGTGGACACAGCGAGTTAATCCTATTAGCTGCTCCTGATGTCCGTGTCACAGCCATAGATCAAGATGCGATCGCGATCGCGGCGGCTGAAGCGAAGTTAGCTCCCTATGGCGAAAGCATCCAATTTTGGCAGGGTAATTTTGCTTACTATCAACCGCCGGACTCTTTATTTGATGGCATTATTGCCGATTTAGGCGTCAGTTCGGCTCAACTGGATGTTCCCTCGCGCGGCTTTAGTTTTCGCCATCCGGCTCATCTAGATATGCGGATGGATCAGAGCCAGTCACTAACAGCCGCACAGGTTGTCAATCATTGGGATGAAACCCAACTGGCAAACATTATTTATGAGTATGGTGAAGAGCGCTTATCCCGGCGGATTGCCCGGGCAATTGTGGAACGTCGTCCCTTTGAGACAACCACCCAATTAGCCGATGCGATCGCGCGGGTCGTTCCCAAAAAATACCGCTATGGTAGAATTCACCCCGCCACTCGCACGTTTCAAGCTCTCCGCATTGCCGTTAACCAAGAATTATCCGCTCTCGAAAAATTTCTCAATTGTGCGCCAACTTGGTTAAAGCCAGGAGCCAGAATTGGTATTATTAGTTTTCACAGCTTGGAAGACCGCCTGGTTAAACACCACTTGCGGGATTCTCCAATTTTGCGGGTGCTTACCAAAAAACCTATAACTCCACAATCCACGGAACGGGATGAAAATCCTCGCGCTCGTTCTGCCAAGTTGAGATTGGCTGAGCGTCTTTGAAGGGACAACAGACTACAGGGCTAGAGTCAGTCGAGTCATCCTCTTTCGCTGGTGTTGGATCGGGAAAACTAACAATAGAACAGTAGCTTTTTCGTCGATGCAGATGATGGCTAATTTGTCAATTCCTAAGATGGGGTTACTGTTCTAAGATACAAACAGATGGCGACGTAATTGTCGTCACCAATCAACTGTTCCTTCTTATCCCCAAGTTGGTGTCAATAAGCAGATGTTGCGGAAAAATTGCTGAACATGCCACTCTGGCGAAGAAATATCAGGGCAGATGCATCAGACAAACTTAATCTTACAACAGGGAGTGCTACCCTTATCCGGCTTCAGATGGATGTTTGGTGTTATTTCGTTTTTAAGAAAATATTTGGCAAACTTTTGGATCTTCCAAAATAGACTGTTCCTTTTGTTGATGACTCACGCTTGCCCTAAATGAATTATGAGGGAAATTGTAATTGGGAGCCTCAGGGTGTCCCTAATGATGCCTATTCTTGGTTATTTGTGGTGGATCGGTTCAAAATCACAGATTGAAAGGCAACCGGGCTGGTTCTATATGCTGGCGGGCTATGCCTTAATTTGTCTGGATGGGTTCATGGATTTAGTCAACCGTACTATTGGTTTGACCACAATAAACCCAAATCCAATCGATACACTCATTCCAGTGACGCTAGTCTACCTAGTTGGATTTGGACTGCTGTTTATCGGCTTGTGCCAATGGTTACCGTTTGTTGCCAAACTCAAGAAGCTAGACGTTGTTTCTCATCAATACAATAACTGGAATGACGAGCATACCTGCAAACTGTACGATCAAGTCAGTACGATCGCCCAGTCGAATGAACTGAAGCAAGATATAGCTAAGTGTCTACAAACTCAAGCCGAACTGCAACAGAGCCAAGAACAGTTTCGGGCGATTGTGCAAGCCCTTCCTGTACCTGTCGCGATCGCACGAATTTCCGATGGCAAAATTGTTTACGGCAATTCCCACGCTAGCTTAATGTTTGGTGTCGCCACCTCAGAGTTTCTCAGTTGCTCAATGCCCGATTTTTATGAAAACCCTACTGACTGGCAAACCCTGTTAGCAACGTTAGCAAAAAATGGCTCTGTACAAAATGCTCAAATTCGTATCCATAAAATCAATGGTACCCCTTTGTGGGTAACTGTATCGATGCAGGTTTTGACCTTAAATCAAGAAAAAGCAATTCTGAGTATATTCAATGATATCAGCGATACCTATCAGCAAATTAGCCAATTCCAGCAAACAAAAACCGCTATCATCGATAGTGAAGCCTGCTATCGGACTTTGGTCGAACAGTCTCCTAATGCCATTGCCCTCGACAGTCAGGGAAAACTGGTTTATATCAATCCCGCAGGTGTCAAACTATTGGGAGCCGTTAGTCAAAACCAACTTATCGGTAAACCTTGGTCAGATTTTATCTCTCCAGTGGATGAACAACTCGTGCAGTTAGACGGTCAGATTATTGATGTTGAGATTGCCCGTTTACCTGCCATTTATCAAGGTCAAGGGGCAACCCAACTGGTTATTCGAGATCTGACCCCGAAAGAACAGCCAGACCGAGAACTGAGAGTACGAGCGCGTCAACAAGCAGCTGTCGCCAAATTGAGCCAACGGGCGCTTTCGGGACTTGATTTGAATACCCTAATGAACGAAGCGGTGAGTACAATTGCTCGAACCTTAGAGGTTGAGTATTGTAAAATCTTAGAACTGCTGCCCAATGGTAATGTGTTTTTACTCAAAGCGGGTGTGGGTTGGTCGCCGGGATTGGTTGGGTATGCCTTAGTCGGTGCCCACAGGAATTCCCAAGCCGGTTATACTCTGGTATCCCAAGAACCTGTCGTGGTCGAAGATCTACGGGTTGAAACTCGCTTTAGTGGACCTCCTTTACTCTACAATCATCGCGTTGTCAGTGGTGTGAGTGTGGTAATTCCGGGTCAAGAGCAACCGTTTGGGGTTTTAGGGACACATACTACCAGCAAGCGCCGCTTTAGTGAAGATGACATTAACTTTCTCCAGGCGATTGCCAATGTTTTAGCCTTGGCGATTGGACATAAGCAGTCAGAGGCGAATCTGTATCTGATGCAGCGAGCGATCGCGGCGAGTAATAATGGGGTGATTATTACTGACCCCAATCAACCGGATAACCCGGTTATTTACGTCAACCCCGCCTTCGAGTCAATGACCGGTTATACCAAAGAGGAAGTGATTGGACGCAACTGCCGCTTCTGGCAAGAACCTGATTATAATCAAGTTGGGGTGACCAAGTTAGCGACAGCGATTCAAGAGCAACGAGAATGCCATGTCATTTTACAGAACTATCGCAAAGATGGCAGCCTTTTCTGGAATGAACTCTATGTTTCGCCCGTCTTTGATGGGGACGGTTATTTAACCCATTTTGTCGGGATTCAAACCGATATTACTCAACGGAAACAGGCAGAGGAAGCCCTACGACAGAGTGAGGAAAAGCTAGAGAGTATTCTCAGTTCCCTAGACGATGTGGTTTGGTCGGCTTCCCTGGAGAATCAACAGTTCATTTACCTGAATCCGGCGACAGAACGGGTTTATGGTCGTCCTGTATCCGACTTCTTCGCTCATCCGAGTCTGTGGCAGTTCGTCGTTCATGCTGATGATCGCCAACGGGTAGAGATGGCATCTCAAACGATGATGCATAAGGGGAGTAAAGATCTAGAATATAGGGTTGTACGACCGGATGGCGAAGTGCGTTGGCTGCGCGATCGCGCCCGCCTGATTTATGACCAAAGGGGTACTGCCATTCGTATGGATGGAATTGCTACCGATATTACTAAACGCAAGCAGGCAGAGGCGGCTTTACTCAAAAGTGAGGAGCAATTTCGCCTCACCTTTGAACTGGCTCCCATTGGCATGGCAATGACGTCCCTTGATGGTAAATTCCTCAAGGTTAATCAGGCATTGTGTGAAGCTTTGGGTTATACGGCTCAGGAACTGCTTGCCCTCACGTTTACAGAAATTAGCCACCCGACTGAACTGGCACTCGACTTTACCCAACACCAATCCTTGTTGCAGGGGGAACTCTCCCATCTGCAAACTGAACGGCGATTCATATCAAAATCTGGCAGGATTGTCAATGCCATTTTGAAGGTTGTGTTGGTCAGAGACGCTCAAGGTCAACCCCTACACTACATTAGTCAGGTGGTCGATATTAGCGATCGCAAACGCATGGAGGAACAGTTACTCCACGATGCTTTCCACGATGTATTGACCGGATTACCGAATCGGGCATTATTCATGGATAGGCTGGAGTATGCTTTGCGACGGGCAAGGCAACGCTGGGATTATTTATGTGCGGTGATTGTCTTGGATTTAGACCGTTTCAAGGTCATCAATGATAGTTTAGGGCATCTGGTTGGCGATCGACTGCTGAGTGCGATTGCCCACCGATTAGAAGGGTGCTTACGCCCTAGTGATACCTTAGCCCGGTTAGGGGGGGACGAATTTACGATTCTACTGGATGATATCCCCAATACGGGGGCAGCCACGGATATCGCCAAATCGATTCACCAAACTTTGGCATCCTCATTTAATTTAGATGGATATGAGGTGTTTGCCACAGCCAGTATCGGGATTGCCCTGAGTGGTATGGGGTATAACCGGGCGGAAGACTTACTACGAGATGCCGATACCGCCATGCATCGGGCAAAGCTTCAGGGAACCGCTTGTTATGTTATGTTTGATACCGCCATGTCCGGTCGCGCCCTTGCCCAGTTACGCTTGGAAACTGAACTGCGATGGGCAATTGAACGCCAAGAACTTGAGGTTTATTACCAACCGATTATTTCCCTGGCGACAGGTAAGATTACCGGGTTTGAGGCATTGGTGCGTTGGCAGCATCCAGAACAGGGAATGATTTCACCAGGCGCCTTTATTCCCTTAGCCGAGGAAACGGGTTTAATTATTCCCATTGGTCAGTGGGTGTTGCGAACATCCTGCCATCAGCTACGCCAATGGCAACGACAGTTTCGCCACTATCCCCCGTTAACCATGAGTGTTAATTTGTCGGGAAAACAGTTTTCCCAAGCCAATTTAATTGAGCAAATTGCCCAAATTATTCAAGAGACAGAGGTTAATCCCAGCACTCTCAAGTTAGAAATTACCGAAAGCGGCATTATGGAACATTCCGATTCGGCGTCGGCTTTATTGGAGCGACTTAAGGCATTAAATATTCAGTTATACATTGATGATTTTGGCACAGGGTATTCCTCGTTAAGTCGCTTACATCAGTTTCCTATTGATGCCTTAAAAATTGACCGTTCCTTTGTCAGTCGCATGGGGGATGCGGGAGAAAATGGGGAGATTGTACAAGCGATTGTGACCTTAGCTCACAATTTAGGCATGGATGTTGTGGCTGAAGGGATAGAAACGAATATGCAGTTAGCCCAACTGCGAGGGCGGCAATGTGAATATGGTCAGGGATACTTTTTCTCTAAACCATTAAATCGGCAAGCTGCAGAACAGTTAATGATTAATTTACCCCAGTGGTAAAGGATGAGAGGGGGATGGCTATTGACTCCATTCCCCGATCTCCTCAAAGGATGTATCGCATTTTCGGGGTTAGGGAAGGAATAGTGACCAACCGGAGATTAAGTGAGGATTTCTGTTCCATTGGACGAAAATGCGACCCTATAGGCAGGCACATTTTTCCATTATGAAGTAAGTCTCTCATAGAACCAGCGAACTTGTCAATACCTCAACTCTCGATTATTTTTGCCAAAGGCTTTATTTTCTATCTGAGTGAGACGTTTTCAACTGGAAGTCCCCTGCATTGGAGGTTATCTGCATTTGGTACTATTACGCGATCGCTTCTACTTCTAATGCTGGTGCGGACTTATTTAACTGATGGGGATATTTGGCTTCTATTTAGGAATATTTTCGGGGTGAAGGAAGGGATAAGCGCTGTCCTAGGGATTAATCGGGGATTTCTGTTCCATCGGGCGAAAAGACGACCCTATAGGCGGGCACATTTTCCCATTATGAAGTAAGTCTCTCATAGAACCAGCGAACTTGTCAATAGCTCCCATACCGATTATTTTCCCAATGCTCTATTTTCTATCTCCTGGGAAGTTTCCAACTGCAATCTGTGTCATCTGTGTCCCTCACTCTTCAGTGTTCGAGAAAGTGCCATTCCCTCTGTGTCATCTGTGTTGTTGTCAAGACTTAGTAATGATTTTTATCATAAGTTCAACAAAATACATGCGTCCAAGGGGGAAGTTAGCCGTGAGACGAAAACCATAAATTATACAAAGTATTACGACGATTCAATGGGTTTAGCTGGAACAAAATTGTTTTTACCCATAAAAAGCCCACCATAGATAGTATACCTGAAAATCGCACAAGTATCTCACAATCGCTGCAACCACTGAAAATTCGTAGCTTTTTCCCAAAACGAGGTAAAAAACGAGCAATTATGACGTTTTGTTAATACGGGAATCTGATTTGAAAATTCAAACCTTTCTGGGGGAAAGAATCGTTTAAATTATCAGAACTTGACAAGTTGATATGAGTCAGCCAATTTACTGGTGAACCTGGATAAAAAGGTGTTCTTTGTCGAGGACATCCATTTCACCCCTCACACTCCCCTTATTTTGGTGAAACCCCCTCTGTCGCGCATCGTAGTCTAAACTTCAGTTGGTATTATTTCTGAGCAACCGTAAACCACTCAAAATCACCAATATGGTAGAACCTTCATGTCCAATAACACCGAGGGGAAGACTAATGCCAATCGTAAAATTAGCCACTAATAACAAACCAATACTACACAAAGCAAACCCAATATTTTGGGTAACAACCTGAGTCACACGACGACCTAAACGAATCGCAGCCGTTAACTTTTCTAAACGATCTGCCATTAATACAACATCGGCAGTTTCCAAAGCCACATCACTCCCAGCAGTTCCCATGGCAATTCCCACAGATGCGGTTGCCAAAGCTGGGGCGTCATTAATACCATCACCAACCATGGCTACGGTTTCATGGTATTTTTTCAACCTTTTAATCACCTTAACTTTATCTTCTGGTAAAAGTTCGGCATAAACATGATCAATTCCTAGCTGCTGGGCGATGTAACCCGCCGTGCTTTGGCTATCACCACTCAGCATAATCACCTGTTCGATGCCCAATTTTTTCAACTCTTTTATTACAGTTGCAGCCGCCGGACGTACTGTATCGGCAACGGCAATAATTCCCAATAGTTTACCCGCCGTCGCCACCCAAACGATGGTTTTACCGTCTTGTTTCAGGCGTTCGCTTTCTGCGATTAGAGTTGTGGGGAAGTGAGCAATTTCGGATTGAATAAATTTAGCTGTACCAACTTTTATTGCTTCCCCGTCAACATCACCACTGATCCCAAAACCTGTGTGAGACAATACATTAGTAGCTAACCCTAACGTCCATGATTTATCCATAGCGGCTTGTACAATTGCCTTGGCAATAGGGTGTTCTGAATAGGCTTCCACAGCCGCCGCTTTTAACAAAACCTTATCTTCATTATTGCGGTCAACACTGATAATTTGAATAACTTTTGGTTCTCCAGTCGTCAGGGTTCCCGTTTTATCAAAGGCAATCGCTCGTATTTTGCCGATTACCTCTAACTGAGCGCCACTTTTAAACAAAATACCCTGTCGCGCCCCATTCGTCATTCCCGATAGCAGCGTCGGCATAATTGCCGCCATTAAAGCACAGGGAGACGCGACGACCAAAAAAACCAAAGCCTGATAAATCGTCCTTTGCCAATCCCAATTGAAAACAAAAGGGGGGAGAATCGCCAGCAGGATACCACAAACTATAATTACTTTCGCATAACCGCGTTCTAAGCGTTCAATGAATAGTTGAGATGGCGGCGCTTCCGTTTGAGCTTGCTTGACCAAACGAATAACCCGTTGAATCAAGCTACTTTCAGGGGGTTGATGCACTCGCAGGATTAACGCCCCAGCCCCATTAATTGTGCCAGCAAAAACTTCATCTCCCACCGCTTTTTCTCTGGGTAGCGACTCCCCAGTGATAGAGGCTTCATTGAGACTACTTGCACCTTCAATAATCAAGGCGTCGGTGGGGATTAATTCTCCGGGCTTGACTAAAATTTTGTCATCGATTTTTAAGTCTTGAATCGGAATCTGACAGTTTTGACCCTGGAGGATAACCCGTGCTGTATCGGGTGTCAATCCCATCAAGCCGCTAATCGCACGGCTGGTTCGTTTCATGGCGTAATCTTCTAATGCACCACTGATGGCAAAGATAAGAATTAATACCGCGCCATCAACAATCAAAAAATAGTCCCGCTGCCAAACCCCTAAAAATGCCGCCCCCAATGCAGCTATGATCATCAATAAATCAACATCGAGTTCTTTTTCGACAAACAGAGTCGTTAGTCCCTCTTTCGCACTCTCGTAACCTCCAATCACATAGGCGGCTGGGAGGAGCAATAACGCTAATCCTAACCAGCCAAGTTGGAGAAAAAGCCAACCCAAACAGACTAAGAAAGCACAGGCTACCGCCGCCCAAGTATCCGGATGTTCTGCGATGATTTTTTTCATGTCATGATTGATAAGTCCCCGACTGCCTCATCCTAAACCTTGACATTAATGTCAAGGTCAAGTGCTAAACTAGCAAAATGACAAACCAATACCTAACTATCAAACAACTCACCGCAGCGACTGTTACCCGATTTATCCCAAAAGAATGAAATTGAACGAGATTTACTGACCAAACTGGTACTCGCTAGTGGTGATGTCAGTTTAGTCGATTTTGTGCGTTTGAGTCCAGGGGCGATCGCTTCAGCTAGAAATGCCCTCAAGACTCACTGTGAAATTGTGGCTGATGTTTCTCCAGTTGTCGCGGCTCTTGATCAGACGCGGATTGCACATTTAGGGCTTACTGTCAAGACTCTACTTGATGAACCCCACATCCACAGCGCTGATGAAGCCGAACAAAGGTTTTACCAACAAGGGAAATGGCAGGAACGATTGCAACACCTCACGCCTGGTTGTATCTTAGTGATCGGCTATGCCCCATCAGTATTGATATCCGCCTTGAAACGAATCGAACAAGGACAACTGCAAGTCTCCTTAATTGTAGGAATGCCGATTGGCTTCAGCCACGCCCCAGCCGCTAAACGCCGATTAATGGGTTCGGGTGTGGAGTATATTACTACTCTGGGGACGACTGGCGGTGGATTATTAGCCGCCGTCGCCCTGAATAGTTTAGTTGAATCTTTGATTGAAAAGCCCAATTGCCATTGTTATTTGCAGAAGCAGTAGAGGGTTAGCACTCAGCCCTGATCATCTGGGTGCTGTCTATCCTGGTGCGATCGCGAGTATGATTATTCAACACCTTATTCTCAACCGCGATCGTACAAAAAAAATGTCGAAATTGGGACTTTAGGGAATTAGTTAGGTGAAAGGTTGGGGCAGGGCGGGTTTTGTCCAAAGGTGATTGGTAGCTTGATTAATTTTGTCCCTAAACCCGCCCCTACAAACCATGCCCTTGAAGATTCTCCAGCTCGTTTGTACTCAACTAGGCTTGACATTGTTGCAACTGATGCCAAAGAGACTCGATCTGCTCGAACGCCTGATCAGGAGACAGTTTACCCGCCGTTTGCAGGTTGCAAATATAGCTGACTCGCTGGGCAAACTCTTGCAGATTGGCATTCAGCACCAGATGCTCCGGCTTAACGGCTCCGCGATAACGGGCACGGGGATACAGAAAGTTGTGTTTGGATTGCTTCATGGCTACCGCCCCCCAACTATTGCAATTAATTCCTAATTAAATATAAGTTAACCCCATTTTTACCTGAGCTGTCAAGTGAACCTGATCGTGGCGCGATCGCATTATCTGCCATGGCAATTGTCGTGTTGACCCACAGTAGCCAGTTGTTCAGCGCAGACATTTTGCCACTCAAGAGCCATTCATCCGTTTTGTCATAAAACTTAATACTAGCTTATTGATAATTTCTCTAAACTAGCGCTATCTTATTGAATATCTTTTGCAATAATCTATGCCAATTTTGTCCGATCAGTGTCGCTCATTCTTGCCAGAACATTATTCCGCAACATTCAGTTGTAAATCTCGATTAGCGATCCCAGCCAAGCCAAAACAGTCTTGTCAGAAAACAGCTTGAGGGATCAAGGTTCATCCATAGCGTTTTTCTTAGGTTGTTGAAATGTCTAAATTTCCCGATGCACTTTGGCTCCATGTCAGTCCAGCTTTAGCACGATTTGATCGTCCCTTACTGAGTCATCTTTCGGAGTATGGCGCGATCGCTCGGTGGCACTATCACCAAACACTGGACGAACCGACATCTCTAGACGCCGCCTTAGTATTACTCCATGACTATCTCAAGTTTAGCGATCGCCCCCTGCATCTTCTCGGACATGGCACAGGCGGATTGTTAGGGCTATTGTATGCCCATCGCTATCCTGAACCTGTGCGATCGCTAACACTTCTATCTGTCGGCGTTCATCCGGCGGTAGATTGGCAAGCACACTATTATATGCAACGCCAAATGCTGCTCCTACCCCGCGACGTTGTCTTAACCCAGATGGTTTACAACCTGTTTGGCTGTCACTGTCCCCTGATGGTACGAAGACTCATACCTGTTCTCAAGCAGGATTTAATCAGTTCATTATCCCCTCATTCCTTATATCAGCGCCTGAGTATTCCAGCGGCGGAATCCCCGGTTCCCTTGTTAGTTTGTGGTAGCCGTGATGATGTCGTCATTGACTCGGATTTACTCCTGGGATGGTATCCCTGGTTAAAACAGAATGATCGCCTCTGGCAATGTGCCAATGGACGCTACTTCTTCCATTACTTTCATCCGCAACCCGTGAGTGAGCAAATTGTAAATTTCTGGACATCTCTGGGTTTATCCTCTTCAACTCCTTGTCCATTAGAAATTCATCCATCTGAACAGTCTAACTCTATTGGAATTAAACAGTTTCCGCGAGGTAATGATGCTTAGTGAAGTTTCTGTATTAATCACTAATTTGCCCATTAACCATCAATAAGCCAATGTCTTCATTTACGCCAATCCCCTCTACATTTTCCACCCGTCTGCATGTTGTGTATCCCCAAAAAGCGTTTAATCGCAAAGATTTGCTACCTCTGATTTCAGACTATATTTGGGAAATTGAACAAGGTATCGTGCGATCGCTAACTTGGAATGAAGAGGGTCAACTGGTTACCCTTGGCTTTTGGGGTCCCGGAGATGTAGTTGGACGAAGGTTATCTCGGATCAAGCCTTACCAGGTGGTTTGTTTGACCCCAGTAACGGCGAGTCAAATCCCCGTAGAGAGTTACTCTTTACAACAGGCGTTACTGATTCATTCTTGCAAAAGCGAAGAACTATTGAATATTCTACATCAGCACTCTGCCTATGCCCGCCTGCTGCATTTCTTAGAATGGCTATCCTGGCAATTTGGGCAAACAGTTCCTCAGGGTAAATTGCTTAACTTTCACCTGACTCATCAGGATATTTCCGAGACGATTGGGCTTACTCGGGTAACTGTTACACGCCTGATCAATCGTTTGGAACAGGAAGGGAGGATTGTGCGATCGCGTCGAAATCTCATCCTCACCACTGGTGAACATTCTCAGTACAATGGTACTGAAAATTTGCATTTTAAAAGCATCAAAACCTTGATCTAGCGTAGGGTGGGCATTGCCCACCAGCCTTAATCAGCCTGCCATTCCTTCTAAATAGCATTTTGGCAGCCCTCATCGGCAATAATTATCAACAGGATGAATCTTCTCTTTCGGATCTTAACTTGCCATGCACTTAGCTAATTCTTGTCGAATCCATTCGGCATTTAAATTTCGTCCAATGAAAACGAGTTGATTCAGTGCCGCCAAAATTGATAATTAATTGACTATAATTTTACCGATTCAGCCAGACAGTTGTCCAGTATCGTTTTGATTTCATCTAGATATTGATATCTCCAAATTCATTGACTAAAACAGCGACTTTCAAATTCTGCTTATTTTCGAGAATTTGATTGACTAAGGTAGTTTTGCCACTCCCCAGAAATCCGGTAATAATCGTGACAGGCATCCCTCGTTTGGGAAGGTTTACTATTTCCGATTCAGTTTGTTTTGTTGTCTGTACCATAGTTGTATTTTAGTCTAAAATCATGGATTTTTCGTCAATCCAACCCCTTTGACTTGCGGCTTTAATCATGGCATATTCACCGCTGACATTGTAAGCCGCCACGGGGAGTTGAGTCGCGTTACAAACCTGCTGAATAATATCTAGATTGGTTAAAAACTGGGAGTTTTTTTAAGTCTTTGTTGGATACTCGGATGAATTCCTGTTGAATGCATAACCGATCGCAGCCAATTGTATCTAGAAGAATTCCCTGGCTCATTGCCCTTGTATAAATTTCCAGTTGAGCCTCAGAACAGGCTTCAAATAAGAGATGTTGCCGAGGAAATACGACTCGCTCAAAGTACCAATTGGGAATATTGACAATCCGCACAATTTGAACTTGTCTCGTCTGATTGAAATAGCCACATAAGATTTTCGAGGGAAAATCTGGGGGCAAAGCATCAAGAATTTGAGTCATCGTTATAATTTATTTGTTAAATTAGCCTTTGCATTGAGATAGATGTTGCATCAGAGTTCCTGACAATTTATCTTTTAGTTCACTCACTGTTCGGGGAACAGATATATTTTCTGAAAGACGAAGGTGCTTGGGTAAAGCTTGCCAGACTTGCCATACTGTTGGCAAACCGAGTTGTAAATATTCAATTAATTCCCGTTGCGAAAAAACAGTTTCTGCCTCACCTTCCATAACCAATTGTCCTTGATGTAGAACCAAGAACCAATCTGCCCATTGATAGGCAAGATCTAAGTCATGGGTTGCCAAAACAACCGTGGTTCCTGACTCATGAATACGATCTAATTCCTGCATAAGATTCTGGGTTTGCCTCCTATCTAAATAAGCCGTAGGTTCGTCTAAAAGAAGTAATTCTGGCTTCAATGCCATCACACCCGCTAAGGCAACGCGCCGCTTTTGTCCTAAGCTGAGATGGTGCAGGGGAAGGTTGACTAATTCCTGCAAAGCAAAGTCCGCGATCGCGTCATCAAGTCTCTGTTCAAATTCGGCTTTGGGTAATTGCAAATTAGCTAAACCATAAGCGATATCCTCTATAACTGTTCCGGCGACTAATTGTTGTTCAGGATCTTGAAAGGCTAACCCAATTCGTTGTCGCCATCGATTGAGAAATTTGCGGTTGTATTTTAATTCCTCGTTTTTCCAGTAAATTTTTCATTTCTGAACTTTATGTAACCCATCTGCCAGTAGAAATAGGGTGGATTTGCCTGATCCGTTTTGACCAATAATCGCAGTTTTCTTATTTTTAACAATAGATAGGTTTAATCCCACAAAAATAGGATTATCTTGACCAGGATATGTATAGATTATCTCTTGAAAATGGAGCAAGGTATTGGTCATGGATGTGGTAATACAGTTACTTTAACTAACTCTAAGGTAAAGATCTAATCCTGACAAACTTAAACACCCAATAATTCCTTCTAAGGCATAGCGCTGGGAATATTTCCGATGTTGTTCATTAAACCAATAGAATCTATCGGTAAATCCTCTAGCGGCTAACCCTACACAAAATTGCTGGTAGCGAATTATTGTCCGTTGCAACAATTGACTAACGAGCAAACTTGTACTCTTAACCGCTAATTTCCAAGTGCGATATCCTCCTCTCGCTTGTTGTGCTAATCGTAACTCAATCACGGTGTTGATCAGCATAAAAACAAAGCGGTACATTAACATAAGCAAATCACTGATCGTTTCAGGGAGTTTACAACGACGTAGGGTTTGCACAATTTCGACAAATGGAATAGTTAGCAGCATAAAAAGTAAGCATGAGATACAAGCCAAGGATCGGATAAAAATTTTACCCGCTTCTTGCCAACCACTGTGACTGAGATAGAAATATAACCCCCCTAACTGAATACCTCCGAGTTGATCACTGGCAACTAAATCAATTTGGTTCGCCACTATAATGTTAATCACTAATGCAGGCAAACTCATCCCCAAAAATAGACTACTCACGCCCAGAAGCTTAAAATAAGATTGGATAGGAATTTTGGCATAACCGATTGTCCAAATTGCCAGCCATATAATAATCAAAACTTGAGTTAGAGGGGAAGCGATGAGAGCAATTCCTAAAACGACTAAAGCAAACAGTAATTTTTGCTCTGGGGGTAGGGTTCTCAGGTTATTCTTATAAGAAAGGGTATCAATGGGTAGAGTCATAGTCTCGTTTCAAAGCATTGATCGCTAATGTTTTATGGCTTGTACGGCAAACCCTAAATAGACAACAGTTCAAATTTTCCAACCCCAGTAATCTTTAAAATTATGCCATCGCATTTTTAGAACAAATAACAAATGACAATCACCGCCGCTAACTTTCATACAAAAAATTGCCCAGGTTACGGGTAAAAACCCTTCCATAATGTGCATCGCTTGAGCGGGGCGTGCGGCTAAAATGGTTACAGTTACACTTGTGGCAGTGATTAAACCTAGAGAAATAAGTTGTTTTATTTTCATGGATATTCTCAATATCTACGATTTCTCTAGCAAGTTTTGAATGTCAATCTGTTCTAGTTCTGCAATAGGTTTGTGGATTTTATACTGTCGCTGGGGTTTATCCAAGATAGCAATAACGGTTTCAATGGGTGGACATCCCGGTTCAGTACAGCGCAATTGACTCAGAGACACTGAAATTTTTTCATTAATCTCTAAAACATCATAAATCCACTGTTTAATTTGCTGGATTTTTTCGGGATTGGTTTGTTGATCAGTACGAGAAAATAAATCCATGACTATTGTCAGTTATTGATTGTTCATTCTCTTCGCCAGATGTAGAGACGTAGCATGCTACGTCTCTACATATACATGTTTCTTATTCAGCAAACTTTCATTAACCAAATCCTTTACCCCGATGGGATTGTGACCAAACTAAAACCTCCCCATTTTGACCGCCAGCCGCCAATTGAATTCCCCCAGGATGCCAAGCCAGACAAGAAAAACCCTGGGGCGCACCGTTTAAAATTTGGGCAATTTGTTTGGCTTTTTGCCACAGACAAATCCAGCCATCATTACTCGCTGAAGCTAATAGTAAACTCTGGGGTTGAAAGGCGATATCCTGGACGATTTCAGTATGCAGATCTAAAACCCGTGCATCCCAACCCTGACGATCATCCGTTTGTTTTTTCCAGATGACAATCCCCTCACCACTGGAAGCAGCTAACAATGGTGCAGTATTTGACAGGAATTTTGACCATCTCAAGTTACGAATTTTGCCGGGAAATCCCCGCATCACCCAAGGATGAGGATGACCCCACTGCACTACCGTGATCGTTAAATCGAGATTACCAGAAGCGAGATACTTGCCATCCGGTGACCAAGCAATCGCCACACTCGCCGCCGGCATATTGATAAGATAAGGGTCATCATCCCAATTCCGGCTATCCCAAACCTTAGCACCCTGATCACCCGCGATCGCTAAATGCTGTCCTTGAGGATGCCAAGTCATTCCCAATACCGAGGACGAGTCAAAAGATAATGTAACAATCGTTTCTTTCTCAACCGCATCCCAGACTTGGACATAACGCCCCAAACTAAATGCTAATTGGTTCCCCGTGGGACTCCAACGCAGGTGATCCACCCATTTGGGGGCATTATTGAGAGTCGTGATCAGTTGAAGTTGGGGCTTCACCTGCCAAATTCTCACCCCACCATCTTGTCCTCCCGCTGCCAAAAATTGCCCATCGGCGGAAAAGTCCAGACAATCAATCGACTGTTCACCTGTGTCTTCTGAACCGAGAATTAAGCGTGAGTCACCATTCCCGCCATCCCACAGCCGAACCTCCCCCGCCGCTGAACTCACCGCTAAACACCCATCAACTGACCAAGCCACAGCCGTGACATACTCCGAGAGTTGCCCACGCCACTGTTGTTCTAATAGATTTTTTTGGGTAATCCCTAAACCAGACACGCTCTAAAGTCCTCTCTCAGCTTCGCTTCCTCTAAATTGCGACCAATAAACACCAGTTCGCTTTTCCGGCGTTCTCCAGGCTTCCAGGCGCGATCGCCTCGACCATCAAACAACATATGTACCCCTTGAAAGACAAACCGTTGGTCTTCTCCAGCCATGTTGATAATTCCCTTCATTCGGAAAATATCAGGACCCTTGGTTTGTAACAATTGCGAGAGCCAATTATTCAGTTTTTCCCCATCCACAGGTTTTGATTCAACCAAAGCAAAGGAATGAACCGACTCATCATGTTCATGAGCATCTTCGCTGAGGAAGTTAGGATCAATCTCCAAAGCACGGTTGAGGTCAAAGGCTTTCACACCCAGTAACGCCTCCATGCCTAACTCAGAGTTTTGGGTGCGGTAAATTTTTGCTAGAGCATTCATCCCCCGTATCCGCTTCTCCAACTCATCTAACTCATCCGGGGAAACTAAATCTGTCTTGTTAAGCAAAATTACGTCAGCAAAAGCAATCTGTTCTTGCGCCTCATCCGCCTGCCAATGCTGCCAAATATGCTTGGCATCCACCACTGTTACCACGGCATCTAAAAGCAGTTGTTGCCGCATATCTTCATCAATAAAAAAGGTTTGAATCACAGGGGCGGGGTCAGCCAGTCCCGTGGTTTCTATCACCAGATGGTCAAACTTATTACGCCGCTTAATTAGATTACCGATAATCCGCATCAAATCCCCTCGGACGGTACAGCAAATGCACCCGTTGTTCATCTCAAAGATTTCTTCATCGGTATCAATCACTAATTGGTTATCAATACCAACTTCTCCAAACTCGTTGACGATGACGGCGACTTTCTTGCCATGTTCATAAGTAAGGATGTGGTTGAGTAGGGTGGTTTTCCCTGCGCCGAGATAGCCGGTGAGAACAGTAACCGGAATGGTACTGGAGGCTTGAACTGTTACCATACGCTAGTTAAAATGATTATCATTCTCAAATGATAAACGTTTTTCCCCTAGGCGACAATCCCTTTCACCCAATTTTTAAGAGACGTGCCATGCTACGTCTCTACAGATGGCACGTCTCTAGAATTCAAAGATAGTGCGAAGCGTCCCCACCCAAATCGTGTCATTGTTATCATCGTGTTCTGGGTTAAGAATCACGAACACCCCCGGATTAATCGCGATATTATCCGTGAGTTGATAACGATACTGAGCTTCCAGATGCCAAGACGTATCATCATCCTCAAAACCGCCATCATTATCCGTCACCTTCGGCGGTTGTCCGACAACAAACCCCAGCAGACTCCCCTCTGAGCCAAAATCAGGCAATGCCAGGGTAACTGCCCAGTTAAAAATAGTAGCGTCATCGCCCTCATCCACCAAGACACCATTGTTAAAACCATTATCTTGAGCATGAGCCAGGGTCAAACCCCCCCAACCCGAAAGCGTAAAAGCGGGACTGAGACGTAAACTGGCAGAAAGCCCAAACTGATCCGCTGACGTTGCAGTATCTTCCCCAAATGGCACATTTGCCAATTCACTCCCCGTTTCCCCAGAAACCACCACCTGTCCCCCAGGATAATAGGAACGCACATAAGTCAGACCCAAACGCAAACCTTCGCTCGGTTCAATCCCCAGTTGGGCGATGGCAGCATAGCTACCATTAAACAAACCGTTTTTCTGACTCGGATCATTAGCATTGGGAGCCAGATAACCCACGGATAAATTAAGTGCCGAATTGAAGTTATAGGTCATACTAGCACCTGTACCTTCAAGTCCCTGATAATAAATCGGATTAAAACGCCCAAAACGAGAAATTGCCCCCGTAAGTTCTTCCGAGAAAAACTCGTTATAGTTGGCAAAGTTCTCATTAAACTCACCACCAACGGCATCAATAATAAAGGAAAGTTTCGCACCTTTGACAGCACCATGTCCATGCCCATGTTCCTCTTCTTCCTGATTATGTGACGCTGCCATTTCTCCCAGAGAGAAGCGATAAAATAACTTGCCAATAGCTACATCATTATCATTGCCTTCATCAAAAGCGAGACGGGTCATACTGGTTCCGGTAATATTAGGATTATCTCCTTCACCCGGACCAAAAGGAACCGTATTCAGTGCATCCAAGCGAGTTAGTAACAAGTCCTCCCCTGTAAAACTCGTCTCTAAAAATAGACGCACTCGGTTATCGAAAACGACTTCATCTTCCAAATCTTCTCCACTACCATCTGCCTTTTCATCCCCAAACACACTACTCAGGGCAAAGCTGACTTCTCCGCGAAGTTTGGTCGTTGTGGAAAACTGATTATCTTCTAAAAAGGCGACTCGACCTTCCAAATTATCTACTCGCGCTCCTAGAGTCGCCAATTCCGCCTCAAATTCTTGCACCAACCGTCGTAAGGTTGCCAAATCACTCCCCTCCAGTTCGCCATTAGGGAGTAAACGCTCAATTTGCTGCAAGCACGCATTCAAACCGGCGGCAAACTCAAATCGGGTTAAGGCTCGATTCCCGCGATAGGTGCCATCGGGATAGCCAGCGATACAGCCATAGCGTTCCACCAAACTGCGTAGGGCTTCATACGCCCAATCGCCAGGGGAAACATCTCGTAACTGAGAGACACTGGTGACTTGCTCAAGAGCGTTCGCCTGACTGATGGGGTTGTACCCCTCAATCTGTGCCAAAGCATTTGGGGCTGCACAGACTGCCCAAGTACCCAATACCACTGGGTTAACGATTAAAGTATTCCACCATGTTTTTGCCATAGTAACTCCTCACACCCTATTCAGTTCAAGGTCTTGCCCGATCACCTATCGGTGACTCGGTGTCAAAATTATGATAATCATTATCATAAGAACGATTATCGTTATTGTAAATCCAGGGTCTGATTTTCCATGACTTACCATTCGGCATCCTTACCCGCGAACATTGACATTGCCGTTATTGGCGCAGGTCCCCAGGCTCTAACCCTAGTCACTCACCTGCTACAAAAACGTAAGACAATGAAGGATAGGTTTTGGGTTTTTGATGGCAGTGGTAGATGGATGAATCGGTGGTTCCATCAATTTGCTGCCTTAGAAATCCCTCATCTGAGATCCCCTGCGGTACACCATCCCCACCCCAACCCTTATGCGCTGCGCTCTTTTGCCGAAAACCGGGAGTCGGAATTTTTCCCGCCTTATGATCTTCCCGGAACGCAGCTATTTCAGGAGTTTTGTCAGGATGTTATCCATCAGTGGGGATTGCCGGATAAGCTGGTTAGGGCTGATGTGAGTAGTCTTAAACCAACCACGGTTTTCAAACGCCCTCGATTTCGCCTAGAGTTATCAAATGGGCAATCAGTCATCGCTCGTCGGGTGGTTCTGGCGACGGGTGCGGGGAGAAAGATTGTACCCGATTGGGTAGATAAAATTGTATCGGCTTATCCAACTTACCGATTATGCCATGCTCAAAGCGTCGATTTAGGGAACGTGCAGATAGCCGGTGAGCAGGTGTTAATTATTGGGGGTGGGTTGACGAGTGGACATTTAGCCGTGGGTGCAGCAGCACGGGGAGCGAAGGTGATGTTAATGTCACGGCGCCGACTCCAGGAAAAATGGTTTGATGCTGAACCGGGTTGGTTGGGACCCAAGTATCTCAAGGACTTTTGGGCTGAACCGGATTGGCAGAAGCGGTGGGAGATGATTCAGGGGGCGCGAAATGGGGGATCAATGACGCCGAAAATGATGTTTCAGTTACGCCGCCTGGAAAGGCAAGGTATGCTGAGGTTTTATCCAGAATGCCAGGTGGTTGAGGCTCGGTGGCAGGATAACCAGTGGCAGGTTGACTGTGATCAGGGTCAAGTTTATAAATGTCAACGTATTTGGTATGCGACTGGAACTGGCTTTGATGCCACCGTTGACCCGTTACTTAAGGATGTTATTGATGCATATCCTGTACCTCTTGTCAAGGGTCTGCCTGTTTTAGACGAGCATTTGCGTTGGTCGGGTTGTGAGTTATTTGTGATGGGAGGTTTAGCCGCCCTACAGATAGGACCTGTGGCACGGAACCTTTACGGTGGTAAAATGGCGAGCGATCGCATCGTACCCGCCTTAACCAAACCGACGCTTTACCCTTCCTCTTAAGGCTGATTATCACCTGTCATCATTTTGAAAGGAGTACAGGTTCCGCCCAAACCTTTCGCGATCGCGCAGGTATTATGGGTGATCATTCCTATATAGGTTCCTGTGTCACTATTTTGGGCACCCAGACTACCAACAATCAATTTTTGTTCAGAAACCTTGACATCTGCTTCCCTCGCAACAGTCTCAATCGCGGTGGAATTGGTTGTCGTTTCCACAAAAATTGTAGGAACATTGGCTTGTTCAATGGTTTCCACCAATTCCTTTACCCGTGCGGCTGAGGGTGTTTCTTCGGTACTGAGTCCTTGCAGCGATTCCGCCGCTTCAAATCCATAAGCGTTGACATAATAAGCCAAGGCGTCATGAGTGGTGACAATTGTGCGTTTTCCTGGGGGAATCGTTGCCACTTGCGCGTTTACCCAGGTATCTAACTGGTCAAGTTGGCTGGTTAACTGTTGGGCATTTTCCGCATAAAGTTCAGCCTGATCTGGATTAATCTGTGTCAGTTGGTTGCGAATCACATCAACCATCGCCATACCGTTTTGCACATCATGCCAAACATGGGGGTCAGGAACCTTTTCCCCCTTATCGGCGGCATGGTTTTCTTCATGATCTGAGTGTTCACCTTGTTCCTTTTCCCCATGATCATGGTGATGTGCTTCTCCCGTTAGGGGATTGGGGACAGCTTCCTCAAAGACAGCAACGATAGGGGCGGATGTATTGCTGGCTTCAATTAATCCCTCAACACCGGCTTCTGCATCATAGCCACCATAAAGGATCAGTTGTGCGGTTTCAACGGCTTTGCGGTGGGATGGGGTTGCTCGGTAGGTATGAGGATCTTGGTTCGGGTCTAATAAACAATTGAGTTGAATGGTGTCCTGGGCAATTTCTTTGGTTAAATCGCAAAGAACGCGATGAGACGCTACCACACTGGGTTTATCACCTGATACCGTCCCTTCACCTGTTGGCGTTGGCGAAACGGCTGTCTGGTTGGTTTGAACACACCCTGTCAGTGCGATCGCGAATACCAGAACTGTACTATTCCAGCCGTTAAGGGTTTTGCTCGATAGACACTTTAGCATAGTCAAGCTCCTTTAACCGAGAGATCATTATAATGATAATCATTCTAATACTCTTGGATCACCTCCACCCCCTAGGATTGGGCGAAGCATTCGCGTTGGAATTTGAGTAGAAAACCGATAGATCTGGGCGCGAATGCTTCGCCCCTACTTCCCTATCCCTACCCAATGCGCTTGGTGTGAAATCACGGGAATCATTATCCGATAAGCTAAAAGCAGAACTTGTTAATGGTAGTCATTCTCACAGACAGGTCATAATGCTCGAAGTTCATGATTTGGCGGTCAACTACCGAAATACCTGGGCAATCTCCGGTATTTCTTTTTCTATCCAACCCGGACAGTTAACGGTGCTTTTGGGACCTAACGGTGCTGGCAAAAGTACGATTATTAAGGCAATTCTGGGACTCATTCCCCTCACCAGAGGAGAAGCAACCTTTCACGCCAAACCCCTGAAAAGCCAACGGAAACGATTAGCCTATGTACCGCAGCGCACCCAAATTGATTGGAATTATCCGGTTACAGTATGGAATGTAGTGATGATGGGACGCACGGTTCACACAGGCTGGTTTAGAGAGCCGTCTCGTCAATCTCACGAGATTGTTCAGGATGCACTGCAACGGGTGGGCTTATTTGAGTATCGTCATCGTCAAATTGGCGAACTCTCTGGTGGACAACAACAACGAGTATTTTTGGCAAGGGCGCTGGCGCAACAGGCGGAGTTGTTTTTTTTTGATGAGCCGTTTGCTGGTATTGATCAAAAGACTGAAGAGATTATTTTTGAGATTTTTCAAGAATTAAAATTTCAAAATAAAATTTTATTAGTTATAAGTCATGACTTGGGAGAAACATTAGAGCAATATGACCAAATGTTGCTGTTAAATAAAGAATTAATTGCTGTGGGTTCAAGGTCAGAAGTATTGACAACTGAAAATATCAAAAAAGCCTATGGAAAAATCATGAGTCTTATTGTTGCATAATGTTCATCCCGATTTAATCACGGGTTTTAATGGGATATTAATAGCAAACAGGAAACCAAGAATAAGTGAGGTGGATGTGATGTGGCATGGGTTAATTGAACCTCTCCAGTGGGGATATATGCGTGAAGCTATAGCCATTGCGGTGCTGCTGGGAATTTTAGGGGCGGTTGTGGGTAGTTATTTGATTGTGCAACAGATGGTCATGATTGGTCATGTGATCGCCCATGCTGTTTTACCTGGACTATCCATTGCCTTTTTTGTGGAGGAGCAATTTCTGTCTCTGGGGGCGTTTATAGCTGGGACATTGAGCGCGTTAGTGGTGGCTGGCATTCATCAGCGATCGCGAGTCAAGGTGGATGCGGCAATGGCGTTAACGTTAACCAGTTTTTTGGGCTTGGGAGTTATCTTGATTTCCCTGTTAGAAACCAATCAATTCGACCTCAGTTCTATTCTCTTTGGCGATATTTTAGGCGTCAGAACCAGCGATGTCTGGCACACGCTAATGATTACAGTCGTCATTTTACTGTTGACCAAACTTTTTTACAAAGAACTCCTTTTCTACACCTTTGATCCCCTCGGCGCTCAAGCCAGTGGTTTACCCGTTACCACTATGTATTTCGGCTTCATTTGTGCCATTACCTTAACGATTGTCGCCAGTATGCAAACCGTTGGAGTGCTTCTGGTTATTTCCCTCCTCGTCGGTCCTGCCATTACTGCCTATCTTTTGGTCAAAGAATTGCATCAGATGATGGGATTGGGGGCAATAATCGGTGTAATTGCTGGTGTCAGTGGCATGTATTTAAGCTATTACCTAGATTTACCATCGGGTTCGGCGATTGTCCTGGTTGTCTTTAGTTTCTTTATTCTGGCATTTCTATTCAGTCCCACCCAGGGAATTTTAACCGAACCCGGAACCCTCCGTTGGATTGCCAAAATCCTGCAACCCATAAAACTCTGGAGACGCTGATTCCCTTTTTTTGACCACTAACTGAGGTTAAAAATGAGATCCTCTTACTCAGTTTCTGTTAGAGCAAGTTTTTGAATAGATTGAAAAATTAGCTCAAGCTTGGTCAAACTAGAAATATATCTATCGACTGACTCAACCTGCCGTAATATCCTCCTTTAGCTTGGCGTCAGCGATAACGGTTGATTGTTAAGGTGATAAAAGATAGAAAAGAGCCTTAAATCTCTTAAGGGAACATTCAATATCAGTAAAGGAGAACAACTCTACATGGATAGTAATAAGCAATTTTTGGATAAAGATAATCAACCTCTTGAACCCACTGCCAATAAACCCGATGAATCTTCTAACGATGAAGGTAAGGGTGTAGTCGGCGCTGGGGTAGTTGGTGCAGTGATTGGTGCTGTAGTCGGTGGTCAAGTTGCTGGCAAACGAGGTGCTGTAGTGGGTGCTGTCACAGGCGCCGTAGCTGGTGGTTTGACCGCTAAAGCCACTCCTGAGGATGCACCTGATAAACTCAAAAGAGCTGCTGAACAGGCAGCCAATAAAGTGCAAGATGCGGCTGAACAAGCTAAGCCAGCTATTGAAAACGCCGCGAACCAAGCTAAAAGTGCTGCTGTCAAGACAGCCGACAAGATTCAAGATGCAGCCGAGAAGGCTAAACCTTCTATTGAAAGTCAAGCTGATAAAGCGAAAAGTGCTGCAATTGGTGCAGCCGATAAAGTTCAAGATCAAGCCGAGAAGGCTAAGCCATCGAGAAATCTAGATGGTGAGGTAGTCGAAGAACAAGAACGGATTATTGTTGAACCAACTTCAACGGTAATCGCGGCAAAACCTGTCACTGTTGTGGACAAGAACGTCGCAGAAACAGAAGTGAAACCGATTGACGTTAAGCCAGAAACACCTGAATTACCTGAAATCGACAAGCCAACATTCTCCGTCCGAGACACAAAAGGTTACAATAAGCCTTCCTAAGGGAAAAAGGGGAAAGGAATTCTGTTATTCTTTTTCCCCTTTATAGCAACCGCCAAGGATGTTAGGACGAATGGCACTGAAAATTTGCCTTGTGAGATCGCCAAAACCTTTGATAGAGCGATGAGTCAGGGCGGGTTTAGGCACATCATGGTGAGCTCAGAAAAGATAGTAGTAAAACCCGCCCCTACAACTGTCATAACTTTTCCCAGCATCAAGAGCTCCCTCAGCTTCAAGAGCACCCCTGCTACATCAATCCCCGCCCTTTTTGGGCAAATTCATCAATGGTTTGCTCGGATAAATTGTGAGTTGCCATCGCATTCAACATCTCTAACGGTAGCGTCAGATGATCCGCCCCAGCGATTAAAGCCCCCGCCGCTTCTTATGGTGATTTGAGACTGGCGGCTAGAATTGACTTACCATGCTGGTGGGCATTGCCCACCCTACGCTATATCAAGGGTTGCGGCGCTCCAACAATGCAAATTTTCAGTGTCATTCATCTTTAAGGTGGTGCAATTAGGGTGAAGCCTTCGCTACTACCAAGAATGACGCGATCGCGAATCGGTAATACTGCCAAAGTTGACTCATCCACCAGTAAATACGCCGACGTTGACGCCAACTGTTTCAACCTAGTTGTATCCGCCGGAATCACTTGGCGATCGCTATAAAAATCTAAACTGGGACGCCGATAACCAAACGACGTATAAACTACAGTTTCTGGGGGAGTATTTTCCTGAATCAACTCGGCAACTGGTTTCACTGCAAAGGCTTCATTTAATTCCCAAACCCAGGATGTAGACATCATTAATAACAACAACGCCACGTAAGTTCCACCCAATAAAATCGGGATAAATTGGCGATTATCCTGGTAAACGTGCCAAGCCGCTAAACCCATTGTTAACGCCACAACCACGCCCATAATAATTAACACAGGCTGCGGATCTGCCAGGATAAAATAAACACATCCCCCCACCCCAGCAACTGCCATCAACCCTAAAAGCCAGACTAAAACTTGGGGATAATGCTTGCTTTTTTGCCATAAATGTGCTAAAAATACGCCGACAGCTAGAGCAAAAAAAGGGTATAACGGCATAATGTACCAAGGTAACTTGGTTCCCATTAGGGAAATCGTCCCCAGATAGCCAATCGTACCAATCAGTACCAGTTTGCCCCAACTCCTTTGACGATGATGCCAAGCTAAGCCCAATCCGCCAAACCAAAACAGTAGCCAGGGAAAACTGTATTTGAGTAATTCGAGCAAATAATACCAAGGCGCACCTTGGTTTCCCTCCACCGATTCCGAAATGCGGTTCAACCCCTGCGCCTGAAAATGCACCTGCAAAAAGGTTTCGCCATAATACTGCCACTGTGCAATATACCACGCGATCGCAGGCGTACTCCCCAAGAGAATACCCAGCCAAAAATAGGGATGTTTCAATTGCGCTAATTGTCTATCGGCTAAGAGAAACCCAAACGCGATCGCACCCAACAGGATCACCAAAATCCCTTTAGTTAACGTAATCAATCCCAGGCTAATCCCAATCCCTATTGCCCAACGCTTATCGTGACGCGCTTTCAGCAAGCACAATAGCAATAGCACAAAAAACAACACCACCGTACCATCCAGCATCGCCAGACGCCCATGACGCACCACAGGTAGCAACGTTAAGTAAACGCTAGCCGCCAATACAGCAGGTAGACGTTGGGCAAAAAGTTCTCGCCCCAACAAATACAGTAGCGGAACCCCACAAGCGGACAAAAACGCTCCCGGTAGGCGGGTGGTGAATTCTCCAATCCCCCATAATTTATACGACAGAGCAATTAACCAATCCATTAACGGGGGTTTGAGCAGATAGGGTTCCCCCCCAAGCGTCGGATGAAGCCAATTCCCTGTACGATAAATCTCTCTGGCAATTAGGGCGCGAGTCCCCTCATCCCAATCTCGTAGCGGTACATTCCCGACAGACATACCTCCCAGGAAAAGGGCGGCTAAGGAAAAACCGATTAGCCAATGGTAGTCAGTGAAATTTAGTCGTCGTTTTGTCAAGTCTTTATCTCTTGACAGAAGAGGTGAGTTGTCTCTATTACCGACTCAATCTCTACCGCCTTCTTAACTCTGGAACTTATGCTCTAGTAATGATTAAACGTTCTTCGGGTGTCCAACAGTTCTAGATAAGAGATTGGCACCACTATGGGCCACATAATGGTAGCAATGACCAAAATCACCCAAGATAAAAACTTATCCTTTGAGGATAAGCTGTCATCATGTTGCATGAAATCTAACCATCGGCTGAATAAGAGCGGTAGCATGACCAGGTAAAATGCGACTAATCCGATAAAAACTGTTTCCCACATACAAAACCTCAATAGCTTGACAATCAATTTGCTGATGAGTGACTCCTCAATAAAGGAAACTCACCAAACCTAAGCTGTATCTTCTTTCCCACCACTGCAGATAGGATGTCCTTCCCTAAAGCACTTTCACACCAACAGAAGACTAAGCTACTCTTTATGCTAACTTTTAGGAGTTTAAATTGCTTTGTCCGATTGACGTTAACTGATAAAGTTTATCTGTATCAGCATAACTAATACTTACGTACTAAATTAGCTGCCGTCTGTTGACCATCACAGGATGACATCCCAAACATATATCTCTAGAGTGGTGTACATTATATAGTATAGTAGTATCAAAAAAAATATGTGGATGGGGATAACCTGATGATTCGTGCCGTGTTATCCGCCCTAGGCAAAACTTTACGAGGACTAAGCTTCACTCCGTAGAGGATGGTGGCTGCTCCACCACCTCACTAATCGAACTCAATCCTTTTTGTTCCAACTTTCTTAACAATCCCTGCATGATTCGCCGCACCATCCAGGGTCCCTCATAGACTAGCCCTGTGTACACTTGAATCAAACTGGCACCGGCGGTGAGTTTTTCCCAAGCATCCTCGGCGGTAAAAATCCCACCAACACCGATAATCGGTAGTTTCCCCTGGGTTTGCTGGTGAATAAAGCGAATCACCTCTGTCGAACGCTCCCGCAAAGGCGCACCACTAATTCCGCCGGCTTCTTCAGTCACGGGTTTACCTGTTGCGGCGATAAGTTGAGTTTTCAGCCTATCCCGGTTAATGGTTGTATTGGTAGCCACAATCCCCGCAAGCTGGTAAGTTTGAGCTAAATGAACAACATCTGCGATCGCGTCCCACTCCAAATCCGGTGCAATCTTGACTAAAAGCGGCTTTTGCCCCTGATTATCCTGTTGCAACGTCTCCAAAATGATTTGCAGTTGCTCAGCATCTTGCAGCGATCGCAATCCGGGTGTATTGGGTGAACTAACGTTAACCACAAAATAATCGCCCCAGGGCTTAAGCAGGCGGAAACTAGCTAAATAGTCCGTTGCCGCATCTTCTAGAGGTGTTACCTTAGACTTACCCAGATTGATCCCCAAGGGGATCGGCTCAAAAGGCTGATGCGCGATCGCTCCTAATCGTTGAGCCAATGCTTTTGCCCCTCGATTATTAAACCCCATGCGGTTGAGAACGGCTCTATCTTGGAGCAATCGAAACAACCGGGGTTGTGGATTTCCGGGTTGGGCTTCAAAGGTAACGGTTCCTAGTTCAGCAAAGCCAAAACCAAAGATCCGCCAAATTCGAGCCGCTACCCCATCCTTATCAAATCCGGCGGCTAAACCTAGAGGATTGGGGAATTTCAAGCCCCACAGTGTTTGTTCTAAGCGAGCATCACTTAGGCAAAAGGCTTGGTGCAATTGAGAGGAAAGCCAAGGAGTTGAGGAGGATTCATTAGTACGATCTAGCCAACCTAATAAGTTTATCGTTTGTTCGTGCGCCCACTCCGGGTCTGCTTTAAAGAGCGAAAATAGAATGGGGCGAATGGCAGATTGATAAATATCAGTCATTGGTCATTTGTCCTTTGTCATTTGTCCTTTGTCACTCGTCATTCATCCCTATTCCCTGTTCCCTGTTCCCTGATAATTGATTATGGGTCAGCAAAATCTACCACCCCAAAACGATCATCCATTTCTTGCCCTAGGACGAGTGTTGGAGACATTGCGGGAAGAGGAAAATGCTGGCGTGTTGATCGAGACTACTCTAAATTACCTGCAAACGGAGTTTGATTACCACCTAATCTGGATTGGGCTTTATGATCGCTTAGAGCATCGCTTATTTGGGAAAGGGGGTATCGCTCAGACGGCAGATACCGATTTTTTGAAGCAGCGATACAACCTGCAACCGGGGGATCTTTTAGAACAGGTAGTAATCCAGCAGCGCCCGATTACCCTTCCAGATATTCAGAAAGAAAGCCGAGCTGGAGAATGGCGCCGAATTGCCGAAAACTTAGGTATTCAGGGAGCACTGCTGTTGCCCTTGCGAGCCAAGGATCGATGTTTTGGTATAACCTTGTTGGGTTCAAATCAGTGGGGTATCTCTCCCCAACCTGAAGACAAAGCCCATTTATCCATGGTTTTGGGGGGATTAGCGACGGCGTTACATGAAATAGAAGTAAATTGGCAACAATCAGCAATTAAACGCCCCGATAAACCCCTCTTTCAAGCCCTCGATGAGCTGATCAAATTGCCCAAGGTGGTTCAGCGTCTGGATAAATTGGTGTCGATGACCCAAGATTTTATCACGCCCACACGCACCAGTATTTATTGGTATAATCCTCAGCAACGCTATTTCTGGCATCGGGTGGGCAATCGCCAATCTCTCCGCAGTGTGGTGGGGTCACGAGGCTCGACAGCAGGTCTTACTGTTGCTGAAGCCACTGACTTTTATCAGGCGCTGGCTAGGGGTCAGTTAGTGACAATTGGAACCAGTAGAAGCCAACTCCAGCCAGAAACCACAAAACATATCCTAAATCGGCTGCGGACTCGTTCATTGATGGCAGCCCCGATTCAAAGCCAGGGGGAACTCTTGGGTTTTGTGTCGGTAGAAGATGATGCTCCTCGGATTTGGGAGCGGGCAGAACGGAACTCTATACTAGCAACCGCTCAATTAGTGGCGCTGGTGGTGAGTTGTGAGGAACTAGAATCTCAAGTTCAGTTAAGCCTAAAGGATAGCCAGTTGGTGGCAACGATTGCTCAGACAATCGCTTCTAGCCCCACGACTGAAACTGCCCTCAATGATTGTGGAAAGCTGATTTGCCAGCATCTAAGAGCCGATCGCTTTTTAATCCTACAACCTGATCCCTCGGGTCAGTTCAACCTCGTATTTGGCAAACAACCGTCGAATCGCCGTCCTTGCCCATCACCCCTACCGCCTCTTGAGCCAGAGGAGCAGGGGTGGTTGAGTGAACAAAACAAAATGGTGGCGATTGAAGATGTAGAGGCAGATGGGCTACTGATATCCTGGCGGGACAGTTTCACTGAACTTAATGTGCGTTCTCTGCTGCTGGAGTTTTTGTCTGTTCCAGAACATTCCCCCAACTCACCCAGCTTCGTGTTAATTATTGGTCATGACAGTCCCCGGACATGGAACCGTAATGAACGGGATTTTGCCAAAACCATTGCCCAACTCATCCATCTGCTGCTGACTCTTTCGGGTGAGTTGGATAACGCCAAACGTTCATTTTTGGCTCGCCAAACCCTCCAGTCGGGATTATCCCTGCTCAACTGTGCCTCTAAAGATCCGGTGCGCTTTGAAAAGGCTTGGGTTAATTATGTGGCAAAGCTGTTGGAATGTCCTCTAGTGGCGCTGCTAACCTGGACTCCCCAAATTCCTTGGGCAACGGTAACGACTGCTGTTGTTGCTGATCCCAGTTTGGCTCTCCCCCCAGATTTAACGATTCCAGTAGCAACCAACCCCTTGATTCAAGAGGCTCTAGCTACGCCGCATTTCTGCTGCTGTTTGGTGAGGGATCTGCCTGATTCGATCCGTCAATGGTTTAATAGTCCCGATATTGGTCAAATCTTGGTGATTGCGTTGCATCAGGGTAAAACCTCCGCCACGGGATTGGTACTAATTGCCGATCGCGAGGAACGGATGTGGTCTGAGGATATGTTATCGGTACTCGAAACCCTAAGCCAACAGTTTACTAGCTTGCGTGAGTATCGCTATCGTTTGATTCGGCAAACCCAAGATCGGGAAGATTTGCAAGCTCTAAACTGGTACAAACACCGATGCTTAGAGAAATTGTATCAGTCTGTGCAAGAGATGAGCAATGGGTTACTGGCATTGGATTCTCAAAACACCTATCCGGCTGAGGCGACGCAGTATGTTACTAATTCTGCTTTACAAAAGATGCGTCGTCAGCAACTGTTGCATCAGTTAGAAGACGTTCTGGCGGGATTGAATCCGATCCTCAAGCAAGAACAATGGCAACTCACGACTAACCTACGTCCCATACAGTTGGCAACCTTGTTGAAGCGATCGCTGCGACAGGTTGAACCATTTTATCATCAGCGTCAACTGGTGCTGAATATGCATAATGTGAGTCAGTTTACCATTTATGGCGATCGCCTTAAGCTAGAATGCATTTTGTTAGAGTTATTGCTCACCATTGGCTTACATTCCCCTGCCGGACTTTGGATTCATCTGTGGTGCTGTCCCTTGCGTGCGGATGTCAAGCCCACTGTGCGCTCAAGTTCACCTTATCCTTTATTAGAGTTACTGATTTGTGAAAATAGTTCTCTGGAGGAGTGTCAGCAGGCTCTCACCGCTTCACCAAAAAAATCCTTGCCTAGCTTAAGTATGAAAATTTGTCAACAGATTTTGCGAAGTTGGGGGGGCGATCTCCTCTTTTACCAAACTCAAGTCCATGACTATTTGATCCGGTTACTTTTGCCATTAGAACAGAATCACAAGTAAATCTGGTACGATTTTGGCGATCGCGGCTTAAACATTAAAAAGCTATGACTCTCAGATTTATCAGCCCGAAAACTGACTTTGCTTTTAAAAAAATATTTGGCTCAAAAGATAGTAAAGATATCCTAATTAGCTTTTTAAATGCCTTGATTTATGAAGCCAACCCCGTGATTCAGGATTTAGAAATCATTGACCCCTATAATCCTAGGGATGTGGTTGACCTAAAAGATAGCTATCTGGATGTCAAAGCCTTACTGGATAATGGCTCAACTGTGCTAATTGAAATGCAAGTCCTCAACCTAGCCTTCTTTGAGAAGCGAGTCATTTATAACCTGACCAAAACTTATGCGAATCAATTAAAATATGGTGAAGGATACTCGTACCTGAAACCAGTCATTGCCTTAACGATTACCGACTTTCCCATGTTTAATCAGACGCAACGGTATCTGACCCGGTTTAGCTTGAAAGAAAAACAGGAGTTATTTGACTATCCTGATCCAGAAGTCGAGTTAATTTTTGTAGAATTGCCGAAATTCCCGAAAACACTGGATGAATTAGAGAGTTTAACGGATAAATGGATTTATTTTATTAAAGAGGCTCCCAGCTTGGAAGTGATTCCCCCCACATTTAGCCAACTTCCAGAATTAGATAAAGCGATGAATATCGCCAATCAAGCGAATTTGAGTGTAGAGGAAGTGGAAAAATTGCGTAAGCAAGAAATGTTCCTGGAAGACCAACGGGGATCGATTGTTAAGGCAAAGCAGGAGGGACGGCAAGAAGGGTTAGAGCAAGGAATCCGATGGATATTCCGTTTTCTGGAGCGACAGTTGGGGTCAATTCCGCCAGAAATTAGTCAGCGGATTCAAAAGTTATCGGTTGAACAGTTGGAACGTCTAAGCAATGATGTTTTTGATTTCAACAATTTAGAAGAGTTATCAAGTTGGTTACTCGAAAATGGGTGATTTTGAGTCGAATTCATGGAAACCTGGGAATAATTAGGGCGCACCATCCGTCATCCGTGTCAACTTAAGCCACAACCCTTGCCAATTATTGTTTCGAGCAGTTCGACACAAACTGATCGTGTTTCTTGCTCCCCCTGCTCCCCCGGCTCCCCCTGCTTTTAGCGCTTAAGTTGACACCAATGCACGGAGCGTGCGCCCCTAGGGGGTTGGAACATTGAGACGCCAACCGGGTTTGACGACTTGACGCGATCGCGAAATCACCAGACAATCATCGGGTGTATTTTCGGTTACGACTGAACCCGCCGCTACTGTGACATCTTGACCCAAAGTTACGGGTGCAACAAGGACACTATTGGAACCCGTCTTCGTGCGATCGCCGATTTGGGTGCGATGCTTTTGTACCCCATCGTAGTTGGCGGTAATCGTTCCCGCACCGATGTTCACCTGATTCCCCAATGTCGCATCCCCCAGATAAGAGAGGTGGGCGATATTCGTGCGATCGCCAATTTGAGTGTTTTTCAGTTCCACAAAATTCCCCACCCGACAGGACTCCCCGAGGGTTACATGACCTCTAAGATGGGTATAAGGTCCGATTCGGCTATTCTCTTGCACCACAGAATCACTCACCACCGAATACATCGCCGTTACATTTTTCCCTAATCGACTATTTTCAATCAGACTTCCGGGTCCAATCCGACTCCCGGAACCAATCACTGTTTTCCCCCGCAGATGGGTTTGGGGTTCAATAATTACATCCGGTTCTAATTCTACCGTGTCATCAATGGTAATACTATCGGGATTAATTAACGTTACTCCTGCACTCATCCACCCTTCCTTCACCCGCTCCTGTAAAATTTCGTAAGCTTGGGCTAACTGGTTGCGGTTGTTGATCCCTAAAATTTCCTGGTAGTCCTCCACATCAACCGCCATTACGGGTTCTAGTTCATGAATCGCATCAGTTAAATAATATTCTTGCTGGTCATTATTCGTTTGTAGATTTGGCAGTATTTTCGCCAATTTCTGCCAATTGAAACAATAGACTCCCCCATTAATCCGACGGTTCTGCTTTTGTGCTGTGGTGCAGTCTCGATCTTCCACAATCTGGGTGACCAGATTTTGACCATCACAAAAAACTCGCCCATATCCTTGAGGATTGGGGAGTTGCGCGGTTAAGAGGGTAGCGGCATTTTGATGGGTTTTATGGGCTTCTAATAATTGTTGCAGCGTTTGGGGGCGCAATAGGGGAACATCGCCATTCAAGACTAACAAATCCTCAGTAAATCCCTCTAAGTAGGGTAGGAGTTGTTGTACAGCATGACCGGTTCCCAATTGTGCAGTCTGCTCAACAAATTCGATATCCTGGAACTGGGCGAGAGAATTTTTCACAAGTTCTGCTTGATAACCGACAATCACAAGACACCGCAACGGATTGACACCAAGACAACTCTTGAGAACTCGTTCCACCATTGACAAGGAACCCAAATTGTGACATACCTTGGGCAAATTGGATTTCATTCGTGTCCCGCGCCCTGCTGCTAAAATCGCGACTGCAACCATGATTGTGATAGGGGTGATCTGCTACCGAATTATAGATTTTTGCTAACTGATAATACCATAGTATGTTATACCTAGTCGGACAGAATTAAAGTTGACGGTTACTTTATGAAAAATTTCCACCATGGTTACCACACCTGTTTCGATAACGGCACCAAATGCGAGTTCGTCAATCTTGGCGGCGATTAATTCCAGTACCTGGGATTCCGGAAAAATTGTTCATCTATAGAAATATGGAAAATGAGGGTGACTTGATCACCGGTAAGCAATCAGGAGTCCCCGAAGCAGCAGGAAGTAAACACCGAAATGCAACAAAGATAAGTGTTTTGGATAGGTTGTATGGAGCAGCAGTCTACAGTGAGTAACACAAAACCATCGGATGGAGTCGTATTAGAACCCCAAACCGAATCGACGCTATTTGATTTCCGTTGGTTTTTCCAGCTACCCCCTATGTTAAAGGGTGTGGGAGTGAGTCTAGCCGCCTGTAATACTGTGGTGATCTCATTTGGGCTTTATTCTCTGTTGAATGCTGTTCCATCCAACCCTGCCCTTGACCGATTAGAACGGGCGAGGGCAGAATATGATGCGGGAAATTTTCAAAAGGCGATCTCACTAGCTAAATCGATTCCTCGTGAGAGTGCTTTATACCAGGATTCTATCACCAGCCTCAAACGGTGGCGGCGGGAATGGTACACAGCAGCTGCTCAATACCAAGCCGCTGAACAAGCTCTCAAGGAGAAGCGATGGCGAGATGTTTTGGAAGCCGCTCGCCAAATGGATGGGGTGCACTTCTGGCGGCGTAAAGTTGAGTCACTGGTTGAACAAGCCAAACCTGAGTTAGAAGCTGAAGCGAAACAATTACTAGATCAAGCTTACGCCAAAGCCCAAAAAAAGGATTTTACCGAAGCTTTGAACTTGCTCAAACAAATTCCCCCAGAGACAACAACGGCGGCTACAATTCAACCGAAGTTAGCTGAGTATGAAGAAAAACAACGCATTAAAGCAGAATATCTTTTACAACAAGCCTATAACCAAGCCGCCAAACGAGATTTTAAAGGCGCGTTGAACTATCTGTCGCAGATTCCACCAGGTACATCTGTCTACGAGACGGCTCAAATCAAGATGGCTGAATATTCGCAAAAGCAGCATTTTAAGGAAGAAGTCGAGAGAACCGTTAAACTGGCGAAGCGGGCGTCAGAGGAGCAAGAAGAATCGTCTGAACCTTTTTCTACAGAACCGTTCATCTCTACCGAAACGAATGAAAAAACATCAGAACTTAATCCCGGAAACCAACTACAAGAGGTTACGCCTTAAGTTCGTCAAAGTTTCTTTAAAGCCCAAAATCAGGTAGAGACGCACCTGGCAGATGGAGAATGGGCGAAGGAGAAAGAAGGTTCTCACCCCCGATGGTTCACAAGAGAGCCGAGTAAAATGGGGATACTGATACCGAGTTGCGCTCAAACATAGTAGATAGGAAAAGCAGGGGAGGCAGGGGAAGCAGGGGAAGCAGGGGAAGCAGGGGAAGCAGGGGGAGAGAAAGTTATATCTTTGAATGCAACTTGGTATGATTTGGCTAAACGGTAAGTCACACAAGAAGGTATCCTCGTCCATAACCTAGCTATAGCGGTTCTCATGCAGGTGAGGTACACCGGAATGTAGGGGCGCAAGGCTTGCGCCCTTATCGATGTACCGCATTAGACTGGAAATCGCTGTATGGGCGGGGAGTGTCAAAGAGACTTTTTAACCCGAGTGAAACGTTTCTCCATCTCCTCTAGTTCTATTGCTCCGGTGAAAACATCCCCATTCATAACAAAAAAGGGAGTTCCAGTAATTCCCAAACTCTCAGCTAACTGAATATCCTGATTTATTGCCGTTTGTGCCCCTTGGCTATTGCGATCGCGGTTAAATTGGTCTACATTTAATTTCAAACCCTTGGCTGTTTCAATATAAAATGATTCCCCCAGTTTTTCCTGCTGAGTAAACAGCACATCGTGATACTCCCAAAACTTCCCCTGTTGAAACGCCGCCCATGCTGCTTTCGCTGCTGAGATAGCTTGGGGATGAATTGAGGCTAAAGGGTAATGCTTATAGGTCAACGTTACCTCATCCTGATGCTTTGCCATAAACCGTTGCACCGTGTTATGCGCCCTGGCACAATAGGGACATTGAAAATCGGAAAACTCCACCATGACAATCTTGGACTGAGACGCCCCCGTGGTGGGTGACTCCCCAATAACGGCTTGAGGATTCATTTTGAGTTCCTTAACAAACGCTTGCTGGGCTTGTTGGAGTTGCTGTTGGACAAGCTGCTGATACGCCTGAACGGATTCTAGAATTACTTCTGGGTGTTCGCGAATAACTTGCAACACTTGTTCTTCAAATTGGGGACTAACTGGGTTAGCGGCTTGAACGGGTAGAGAAGAGCCGAGTAAGGTAATACAAAGGAGCAAAAGTCCCACAATTGTCTGAGTCAACCGGGAAAGATGAGAGAGCGCGATCGCACAAAGCCGAAATGGGTACATAATTTAGATGGTCTATGGTTCATCATTCATTGTTGATTGTATCGGGTGTACAAGAGGTAAGATTCAGTTTATAGGAATACTGCGAGCACCGTTCCGTTCGTTCGTAGTCGGCGCTTTAGCGCACTACAAGAAGATATAACAACCGCCAAGGTTAAACAATCTCAGATGGTTCTGCAAACTCCAACCTCCGCCAAACGCCAAGAACCCCTAGTTACCTGGGAAAAGCTTCCCGACGATTTTATCCTGCCTGATGATCCCGTGGAAAACATTCAACAACCACCCCTCGCCGCCGCAGTGACAGACGCCTTAGGTGCAGCCAATCGCCTGAATTCGCAAATGTTAATCGCTTCTAATTTTGGGCTTGTGGCGACGGTAAATCGGAGAATTGTGGTCAAAGCACCAGATTGGCTGTATGTACCCCAGGTATTACCGGTTGCAGAAGGCGTAATTCGTCGCAGCTATACCCCCAATCGCGAAGGAAGTCCAGTTGGGATAGTCATGGAGTTTTTGTCAGAAACTGAAACAGGAGAATACTCAGTACGACCAACGTTTCCCTATGGGAAGTTGTACTTCTATGAGCAAATTCTGCAAGTTCCCACCTATGTCATCTTTAATCCCCTAGAACTAATCCTAGAAGTCCGTCGGTTACAAGATAATCGATACCTATTGCAACAACCCACAGCGGAAGGACGCTACTGGATTCCTGAATTAGGACTATTTTTAGGTATCTGGTATGGCACTCGATTAGGCTCAACAACCCATTGGTTACGCTGGTGGGATGAGTCTGGGAACCTGTTGCTGTGGAGTGCGGAACAAGCCGAACAGGAACGTCAACGCGCCGAACAGGAACGCCAACGCGCCGAACAAGAACGCCAACGCGCTGAACAAGAACGTCAACGCGCTGAACAGGAATGTCAACGCGCCGAACAGGAACGCCAACGCGCTGACGCGATGACGAACAACCTAGAGGAAGAACGGCAACGCAATCAGGCGTTAATGGCAAAATTGCAAGAGTTGGGAATTGATCCCAACTCTTTGTCCTAACGAGTCGAGCTTTAATTCTGAGCTATAGGCGACAGCAGAGCGCTCCCCTTCGGGAGAGCGTCGGGAAGGATAGCCTGACAATGACGCGAAGCGGAGTTGTCAAATTTCATGGGTCGAATATATACTAGAAACGTGGCAAACGTAAAATAAATAGATGGGCCGTTCTACGCCTTTGTTTCGGGCAATGCACAGAGTAGACACCCATAGCTGGAATACGTTTTCTGGAAACGCAAAAAACGAAAGCTTAAAAACAAGTTCTCACAGTTAAGAAAAAAGTATTAAAAAGTGGGTCTGGGCATCTTACTCACTATAAAAAGCTCGAATCCTACGCTCTAGAAATAGAGATCGTTATAGATGTAGTAGGTGGGAGAAGCCAGCAGCGTATACTTGTATCGCTGTCTGGAGTATGTCACTCAGAAACGATAGTCGTGAAAAGAGCCCCTACACATTGGTAGGGGCTGTTTTAGTTGCATGTGGGTGAGGTAAAAAACGATAGTCGTAAAACCCGCCCCTACGGACGCAATGCAAGAAGCGTCTCTAAAATTTTAACCTGTTCATTCATTAATATCGCTGATCCGCCGCAGATTCAAAATATCGCTCATCTTTTTAATTTGAGCGAAACTCTGCTGCAATTGTCCGTAATCCCGAATATCGATACACAAATCAATCAGCGCGGGTTTACCGTCTTGAGTTTTCACCTGAGCTTTCCGCACATTGATATGATGGTCACTTAAGCGGGAGAGAATATCCTTCAAAACTCCGACTCGATCCAACACTTCAATTTGAATATTAATCGGATAGGTTTGGGGACGCCCACTCTCGTGATCCGTCGGATTCCAACTCACTGGAACTAATCGATCTCCCTCAATATTTTCGACATTGGGACACCCTTGACGATGAATCGAAATTCCCCGCAATCGGGTGACTGTACCAATAATGGGTTCGCCGGGAACCGGGTTACAACACCCAGCAATCCGATGCATTAATCCCTCGACGCCCGCAATGGGTTCGCCTTTAACCGTCCACTGATCACTTGCCGCTTTCGCTGTCGGTAGCGGTGGAACTAAATTTTCTATTTCTGCGGGTTCAATTTCCAGAGGTTGTGAAGCTTTCACCGCATCGCGCAACCGATTGACCACTAAATTCAGGGTGACTTCTCCATACCCCAACGCCGCCATTAAATCTTCAGAATTCTGATAGTTACAGCGTTCGGCGACGGATTGCATGGGTTCAGATTTGAGCAAGGATTCAAATCCATTTTTACCCAGTTCCTTCTCCAGCAATTCTCGACCTCGCGCCACATTTTCATCCCGGTGCGATCGCTTGTACCATTGGCGAATCCGGTTTCTAGCACTGGGGGTGACGACAAAGTTTAACCAATCTAAACTGGGGTGACTATTTTTCTGGGTGATAATTTCTACAATATCCCCATTTTTCAACGGCGTATCCAGGACTCGCCACTGACCATTAATTCTCACCCCAGCACAGTGATTGCCAATCTCGGTGTGAATCCGATAGGCAAAGTCTATGGGGGTTGCGCCCCGACTCAGGGATACCACATCTCCATCGGGGGTAAAGACGTAGACATCATCGTCAAATAAATTATCCTTGACACTTTCAATATATTCATGGGCGTCTTTCAGGTCATTCTGCCATTCCAGCAACTGCCGCAACCAGGTAAACTTATCATCGTCGTCACCAATCTGGGTCGGATCAGAACTCCCGGTTTCTTTATACTTCCAATGTGCAGCAATCCCATATTCGGCAATTCGATGCATTTCCAGGGTGCGAATTTGCACTTCGATGGGACGCCCATGGAAGCCAATTACCCCTGTATGTAGGGACTGATAACGATTGGGTTTCGGTAAGCCAATATAATCTTTAAACCGACCTGGAATCGGTCGAAAGGCATCATGGACGACAGCTAATGCGCGATAGCACTCTTCGTTGCTCTTAACGATGATCCGCATCGCGGCTAAATCATAAATTTCGTGAAACTCCTTGTTGCGGCGCTGCATCTTCTGATAAATTCCATAAAGATGCTTAGGACGACTACTCAAGTCCACACATTGAATGCCCATCTCCGTAAGGCGCTCTCGCAAAATCTGCGAAACTTGGGCTAATCGTTCCTCCCGGTCTTGACGCCGTTCAGCAACCAGTTCCTGTACTTTGCGATAAGCATGAGGTTCAAGATACTTGAAGGATAAGTCTTCTAACTCCCATTTAAACCGCCCAATCCCCAAGCGATTGGCTAAGGGGGCGAAAATCTCGCGGGTTTCCTGGGCGATCGCACGCTGTTTTTCTGGCTTAAGATGTTCTAGTGTCCGCATATTATGCAAGCGGTCTGCCAACTTCACCACTATCACCCGGATATCCTTCGCCATGGCGAGGAACATACGGCGGAAGTTCTCGGCTTGGCGTTCGGTTTTACTGGAGAAGTTAAATTTAGAGAGTTTGGTGACTCCTTCGACTAAATGGCGTACCTCTGCACCAAATATTGACTCAATCTCCTCGAGAGTGACATCCGTGTCTTCGACCACATCATGGAGTAAGCCCGCCGCTATCATGGTACTGTTGCCGCCTAAGTCTCTTAATAAGCCAGCAACCGCCACAGGATGAGCTATATAGGGTTCTCCAGAGGCTCGATACTGTTGTGAATGAAGTTGATAGGCAAATTCAAACGCCCGCACCACTAACGCCGCCTCATCCGGCGCTGATGGGTCAGAGGTGGCAGAGGCTGTTGATAAACATTCCTGCAACCAGTCGGGAACGTCTAGGTTATAGGTGGTGGTTAGGACAGTTGCACTCATAATTTTTTCCCTGATAGATCTATCAATAATAAGGATGGTTGAACGGTAATGGCAGTAAGATCTCTATTTAGTGGTATATTTATTGGCTTTTGTGAATTCCAGAAACGGGTCAAAATTCCCTAGACTATCCGTATAGTAATTAGACCTAGATGAGAAATAGTAACATGAACTACCAAATATCTATCCTTCGGATTCGGTACAGAAGCAACACGTCGCTTCTGTCACGGACTTTATCTCCAGGGAAATCTTGAATAACCAAAGGACTTGGTTGAAGCCAACACCCTAGGTTTTTTGCGGATGGTTGTCAATAGCGGGTTGCTAAGACAGCAAGTAGCAAACAGCAACTGTTTTAGAGGAAATCCCTTTTGGCAGTACCACACCACCATTACGGCTCCTCCTCACGTTGGTTGCTCTGCAATGAGAATACTAGCTGACTTTCAGACTCAAACCTGATCCTCAGCTTGGTAGCAAATTCTTGCATTTATAAACAAAAATACAAGATTCTTTACGTTTATTCTAGACCAACCTGTCTCATAATGTTAGTCCCCTCCCAACGGCAATCCTATCAGGACTTTCAACAAGTCATAGAGACTCTGCACAAGAGCACCCAGAGTCAAGAGTTAGACAAAACCGAGATCCAGGAGCGTTTCCAGGCGGTGAAACAGCTCTTTCAAGGGCGAATTATCACGCTCAGTCCCGATGAGGTCAATGAGGAACAAGTCTCAGCATGGCAGTCTAGGCAAACCGAAATCCATAGACAAATGCGACTGCTAGAAACCGATATACTAATGTTGCGGACGGCGCGACATTCTGCAACTGTTCAGTCTAGGGTGGCTATCATCCGCGATCGCTTGAACACCCTGATCCAATACTGTGGTGTCATGCTTCAACTGTAGCGCTCTCGTCCAGTCCTGTCGAGGGGGGCGTTTTGAGTTTTGAATGTGTTGGGGCGGGTTTTACCATTATCGTTTCTTGCCACCCAGATGTAATTAAACCCGCCCCAACCCTGTAGAGACATAGAATGCTAAGTCTGAGTTTTGAGTTTTAATAAGGACAGGTGCTTTGAGGAAGAAAATCGGTGCAATGTCCCAAATGTAGAAAAGTCCCACTCTTAGACGGCTATTTAGAGCATCAGTTTGCCGTGAAGTATTGCCAAGAGTGTAAAGGCACTTGGATTCCTGCCAAAGAGTATGAAGCATGGCAAGCCCATCAACCGTCTGCTCAGAGAATGCCTGAGCTTACCCCAAATTCATTAAATGTGAATTTTGTCAAGTCACCTTTCGATACCAAAGCCGCATTATGTCCAGAGTGCCAGCGCTATCTCTCTCGCGCTAAAGTTAATCTCAAGACGCCCTTTTATGTGGAACGGTGTTCTCACTGTCGCGGGATTTGGTGCGATTATGGGGAGTGGGACATTCTAGAAAGTTTGGGACTCCATACCGTAATTGAGCAACTCTTTACCAACGAATGGCAGAGTAAAGCACGAGAACAGCACCTTTGGCAAAAAGAACGCCAAGCCACGGTTGACAAATTAGGGAGTGAGTTAGCGGCGCAGGTGATTGAGTTGGGGGAAAAATTAGCGGAACATCCCAATGGGGATTTTGGTGTCGCTTACCTGATGCGGCGCGTCGGCGGAAATTGGCAACGACACAATCCGAAATAGGCTATTTGATCGACGCTATCATACGCCCTGGCGGTGCAGAACGTGAAAGCTAGGTTTTGAGTGCCTAAACCCGCTCCTACAATTGACTTATGAGTTTATTTTGTATTGATAATTTACACATTGCCTATCCGAGTAATCCTGACTATTGGGCGGTGAATGATGTCTCATTTACCCTAAATCCCGGAGAACGATTGGGATTGGTGGGAGAGTCGGGGTGTGGCAAATCCACTTTGGGACGCGCCGCGATGCGGTTATTACCAAAAGCAACAAAAATTGAAGGGCAAATTAGATTTAAAGGACAGTCTGTTTTTGAATTGAACCCAACTCAACTGCGCCAGTTTCGCGGGGAAGTGGTGGCGCTGGTATTTCAAGATCCGATGACACGCCTTGATCCGTTGATGACGATTGGGGATCATTGTCTGGAAACCTTACAAGCCCATCAACCTCACTTATCGCGTTCTGAAAGTAAGCAAAAGGCAATTGAAACCCTAGAAGCGGTGAAGATACCCGCTAACCGTTGGTCACAGTATCCCCATGAATTTAGTGGGGGAATGCGGCAACGAGTCGCGATCGCACTCGCCCTTCTACTCAATCCTAAAATGATTGTCGCTGATGAGCCAACCACAAGTCTAGATGTCACCGTCTCAGCTCAGATCTTACAGGAACTGACGCGACTTTGCCAAGAACGGGATATGGCGCTGTTGTTAATTTCTCATGACTTGGCAATGGTGGGGGAATATTGCGATCGCGTAGCGGTGATGTATGAGGGCAAACTGGTAGAAATGGGGGCAGTTGGGGATATTTTACACCACCCTGAGGATGAGTATACGCGATCGCTCCTGCAAGCCGCGCTGCTTATGCAAACGGTGAATGATCACGAACAATGTAGAGACGTTGCATGCAACGTCTCTACACCGGGGGATAACATTCTCCCGACACCCATTCTCCAAGTGCAAAATTTAAAGCAATATTTCACCTTAGAACAAAATTTTATTGCCCAATTGTTTTCGGGCGAACCTCAAGTTATCAAAGCAGTGGATGAGGTTAGCTTTGACCTGTATCCGGGTCAAGTTTTGGGACTTGTGGGAGAATCGGGCTGTGGAAAAAGTACACTATCGCGCACCATTTTGCAACTCATTCCGCCCACCTCTGGTACTGTTGAATTTCAAGGCATAAATTTAACCCAACTGAACCGGAAATCTCTACGGGAGATGCGGCGACATATCCAAATGATTTTTCAAGATCCGTTGGCTTGTCTGAATCCTTTAATGACAGTGGGTGATAGTATTGCTGATCCCTTGTTTATCCACAACTTGGCGACACCTACAGAAGCGAAACATCAGGTGATGGAAATGCTAGAACGGGTGGGCTTAACACCCCCAGCCGACTATTACCACCGCTATCCCAGGGACTTATCCGGGGGACAGCAGCAACGAGTTGCGATCGCGCGGGCGTTGATTACTCGCCCCAGTTTGATTATCTGTGATGAACCCGTGAGTATGTTGGATGCAACTGTGCAGACGCAGGTACTAGAATTAATGCGATCGCTAAAAGAAGAATTTGAGTTAACCTATTTATTTATTACCCATGATCTCTGGGTAGCGCGGTTTTTCTGTGACGCGATCGCGGTGATGAATCGGGGTCAGATTGTAGAAATGGCAAAAACGGAAACTTTGTTTACCAATCCCCAGCATTCTTATACCCAAACCCTATTACAAGCTGCTCCATTATTGACGGTGTAGGGGCGGGTTTTACTACTATCGTTTCGGTTACATCCAGATATAACTAAACCCGCCCCGACGCAGGTTTCTAGATTCCCCGTGAAAATTGGGAATTCAAAGAGAAAGTTGAGTCACGGCGATACTACCCCTAAAACAAATATCAACATCTGTACCAGGGGCGCGATCGCGTTTGGCATATTCTCCTTTATAGTAATAGCGATCACCCTCTACAACATAGTTAACGGGTAAAGGCTGGGTACTCGGTTTACAGAATACGATATCGGGTTCTGGAGAACCGGGTTCTAGGTGAGGTAAATTGACATTCCAAAACGTACCTGGAGGAGTGGGATGTTGAAATAACTCCCCTAACACCCTGGTTGTCCAACGACTAGCCACTTGCCAATCAATTACCAAGGGGCGTTTAATCCAGTGGGAAATGGCAATTCCCGGAATTCCCAAAATTGCAGCTTCCCTTACCGCCGCGACTGTACCGGAAATATGGATATCTACCCCCAGATTACCGCCTGCATTAATCCCAGAGAGTACCCATTGGGGATTTTGCACCAGTTGACTCAGGGCGAGACGGGTGCAATCGACGGGGGTACCGGCTACCGCGTAGGTAAATTCTGAGCGCTGTTGGACATGGATAGGCTTATGCGTCGTAACTTGATGACTACAACCGGATAAATGGGTTTGAGGCGCGACGATGACGCCTTTACCCTTGACGGCGTGCTGGAGTGCTTGAATCCCTGGAGCATCTATTCCATCATCATTGGTGAGAATTAAAGTCATCTTATGGGCATAACGGATAACACCAATGTTCTAGCATAGCGTTAAACTATAGTTAATATTTTTGATATGTTAAAATTACATGGGCTACTTAATCGGATTATAGACTAAATTTTTATAGAAAATGATACCATCGTCAAAATCTATCAACTTCGATGTAGACAATAACTCAGAATCTATTGTGCCAGATATACCTGGACTAAACTACATTCCCGATTATATCAATACCCAGGAGCAAAATCAATTACTGGAGATTATCGACCAACAGGAATGGTCAACCCAATTAAAACGCCGAGTGCAACATTATGGGTATCGCTATGAATATCAAAAACGGACATTAGCAGCAGCCAGCTACTTAGGAGAATTGCCAGATTGGGCAGATCAACTGGCACAACGACTGGTTCGCGATCGCGTAACCCCCATTCTTCCCGATCAACTGATTGTCAATGAGTATTTACCCGGTCAAGGAATTACCACTCATGTTGACTGCATTCCCTGTTTTGGTAATACCATTATCTCCCTAAGTTTGGGGAGTATTTGTGTGATGAACTTAACCCATGCGCCAACAAAAACCCAGATTCCTTTTCTTTTATTACCTGGAAGTTTAATTATTTTACAAGGCGTTGCCCGCTATCAGTGGCAACATGGCATTCCTCCTCGCAAAAAGGATAAGTATCAAGGTCAAGAATTAGTCAGAAGTCGGAGAGTTTCGCTTACGTTTCGAGAGGTTTTATTCCCGTATAAGTAATTTTGACCCAATCCGTATTAGAAAATCCAAAATCTAAATTTTAAATTAGATGCACCCGTTAAAAATCATCTAATACCAAATCCGCGTTAGCCACCCCCTTTATCAATGGATAATTAATAATTGATAATTGACAATTGATTAATTGGGTCTAAGACCTCTTCGTTTACGAAGAAATTAAAAAAAATTTTCCTTAATTTCAATCCTCTTCTTTTAAGGAGAGGTCATTATCCATTGT